>JBDHDY010000204.1:0-6315 GCA_039591275.1 Gemmatimonadota bacterium
ACGATGCGCTGCGCGCTGTGATGCTGGACGGTGCCCCTTTGGCGGCCACAGCCAGCATGTTGCTGATAATGACCGTGTGGGCGGTTGGGTGTTTTGGAGTTTCGTTGAAGATCTTTAGGTGGAGTTAGGCCCCGCCGCCGCACCCCACCCCTCACAGTTGTTAGTTGTTAGCCATTAGTTATTAGCATCGCCCCACCCCGCTGCCGGCAACCGGCTACCAGCTGCCGGCGGCAACCGGCCGGTTTTAAGCCCTCAGCTTCTGCAGGAACGAGGCGAGCATCTTCTGGACTTCGATCAGGGCTGTGGCTAACTCGCGATAGGAAGTTTCGGCCAAGTACTCCAGGTCATGAGCCAAGAGAAAATGGTACGCCAGCTCGCTAGCTGATCCCATCGCTATCTGTGCAAAGCGAGCGAGCTCCCTGGTTCCATCCCGCCCGCAACCCTCGGCGATGTTGGCAGGGATCGACGCTGCCGAACGCCGGATTTGAGCCGTTAAGCCAAACCGCTCATCGCTTGGGAAGGTTTTCGTGACCCTGTATGCCGCAAGGGTAAGCCGGTGAGCCTTTTCCCACACCTTTAACCTGCGGAAATCCTGCATCCCTCGCTCCTCTGCGCTGACGTTCTCCTCGAGGAGCAATTATTCACCGCAGGAGCGAAATGCCCGTCACCATTTCAACGCGTAGCGGTAACGTCTTTTTGCGGGAATCGGAGAGTTGGTGGAACGTGATGTTCAAGGACGGTGAGCACATCCTGCCGGACAACTAAGAACTAAGAACTAAGAACTAACATCTAACAACTCCGCCACCGCCTCCACCACAGCCTCGCCGTGCGTCAACGGCAATCCGTGTCCCGCCCCTGGGATCAATCGGAACTCGGCTGAGGGAAGGGATTGCGCGAGTGAACGGCCCAGCTCGGGCGGGAACAATGCGTCATCTGTGCCGTGGAGCACGATCGTAGGGACGGTGATCTCGCCCAGCCGGCCTCGCACGTCAAACCCCATCATCGCCTCCCGGTACGAGCGCATCGCCCTCCAGTCGGTGTTGCGCCAGCCGGCAAAATCTAGGGCGAGATCGGTGGGATGCTTGATCGTTTTGAAATCGACCTTTCTTGCCTCGAGGCTTCCACGGTTCAGGATTCGCTTCACGGTGCGAGTCACGACAGGCCGGTTCCACAGCCGCATGGGACCGTTGATCCCGATGCGCCACTCCCAACCCCAAAGCCGTGCCAGCCGCAATCTCACGGCGTCCAGCATCGGACCCGCGGTGGTGGCAATGAGTACGAGCCCTTCGATGCGACCGACCCCTCCGTCAACTCCCCTGACGCCACCGCCCCCGTGAGCAAGGAGCCACCACAGTGCCAGCATCCCACCAAAGCTGTGTGCAATGACGATGCGCCTTCGCGCATTCCAGGAAGGTGTGTCCACCAGGAGCTCGTCGAGAAGGGCTCGGTACACCTCCATGCCTCTACCCTGGGATGGATGCCCGGGTAGGGTGCCGTCCTGGCTCAATGTGAGGGTCGTGAAATCAGCCTCCACGTGTGGTACGGAGAGCTTTGGGAAGATGGTGGCATTTAGGGTCATGCCTGGGATCAGCAGGCAAGTGGTGTCGGGCAAGGCTGCAAGTCCTAAATGGTTGTCATGTATGTGTTTAGGGGTATGGACTCTCGGGCGTACCCATGTGACCGATCTCTGAAACTAACCGGGGTTGTGGCTCGTAGTTAACGCTGTTAAGCTAACGCCGTTAACTTAACGGCGTTAATCCCCTCTAACGAGATCGAGTTGACATGGCCACTGACCGTCCAACGTCGGCGTCCGTCAGCACTAAGGAGAGGCCAAATCGGTCGGGTGAGACCGAAACGGCCATTCTCGAAGCCGCCCGGGATCTGCTGGCCGAGGGCGGCGTAGACGCGCTGTCGATGCGAATGGTGGCGGACCGCGTGGGGCTGAGCGCTACCGCCATCTACCACCACTTCGCCGGGAAGCAGGATCTGGTGAAACGGGTGGTGGAGACAGGGTATCAGCGATTCGAGGAGTACGGGTGCGAGGTGATGAAAAGCTATCCTCGGGGTTCGCTCGAGCTCCTGATTGCCCTCGGCGAGGGCTACGTGCGGTTTGCATTCGAGAACCAGGCTTATTTCCGGGTGCTCTTCAACATTCAACGCGACCCGCGCGACGTGGAAGAGCTTCCCGCGGGCGGTGGGTACCACGTGTTGCGTCAGTGCGTGCTGGAGGCGATGGAGAACGGTGCGATTCGGCAAGCCGATCCAGACCTCGTGGCGCACTATCTGTGGACGAACGTTCACGGACTGGTGACGCTCATACTGGCCTGCAACATCCAAAAGTGCGACTGCGCCGCGGAGGTGACTCTGGGCTCACCTGTCGAGCTGTATAGGGCGTTTACCACTTTCCTAACCGACGGATTGCGGCCACCGCCGAGCGATTCGCGGAAGACTCAATGAAATCAATCGGAAAACCAAGAATGAGTGCGATAAAGAGGGATTCCCGTCTTGTTGCGGCAGGGTTGCTGTTGGTGGGTTTCGTGTGCGGCGACGTCCCCGCAACAGCACAGGAGTCGGGCGAAGTGTTCTCACTGCAGCGGGCGATTCAGGTTGCTCTGACCAACAGCCACGACATCAACGCGGCGGAGGAAGGCTTGCGCTTCGCGAACCAGCAAGTGCGCGAAGCGTGGAGTAATGTGTTTCCGGACCTTACGGCGAATGCATCGTACCAGCGCAATCTCCGGGTGCAGGAGGTGTTTCTGCCTGCCCGGTTTTTCGATCCCGACGCACCAGCCGAGGCGGTGACACCGGTGCGGTTTGGCTCGGACAACACCTGGCAGGCGGGATTGTCGTTCAACCAGCCGCTGTTCGAGTTCGACGTTTTCATAGGAGTCGGCGCAGCCGGCAGGTTTCGCAGTCTGGAAACGGAGCGGGTGCGGGGAACGACACAATCGGTGGTTACGGTCGTTCGTCAGGCCTATCTCGACGCGCTGCTCGCCGAAGAAGACCTCCGGTTGACGGAGAACAGCATCGAGCGTGTGCGGCAGACGCTGACAGAAACGCAGGCCCTGAACCGTGCGGGGTTGGCGAGCAATTACGACGTGCTTCGCCTGGAGGTGCAGCTGGCTAACATTGAGCCCAACCTGCGGCGCGCGCAGAACGCTCTCGATACGCACAAGCGCACGCTGCTCATCGAGATGGGATTGGAGCCGGAGACGCCCATTCAACTCGAGGGGAGGCTCAACGATCTGGACATCAGTTCGCGTGACGCAAACGACGAGGCCAACGCGTTGCTGTTGGGCGCGTCAGGCCTTCCGTTCGAGGCGGAGCTTCGGTTTGAGGAGCTTCACCAGTTGGCCATGCGTCGTCGCACGGATCTCCGTCAGCAGCGGTTGAACATCAACCTCGAGGAGTCCCGCAAGGCTTCGCAGAAGGCGGAGTATTATCCGACCCTTTCGCTGTTTTCGAGCTATAACATCACGGCTCAAGAGGACGGATCGCCGACGTTTTTCGGAACGGAGCAACAGCGGACGACCTCGGCGATCACCGGCTTCCGTATCGAGGTGCCGGTGTTCCGAGGGTTCTCACGTGACGCGCGGGTGCAGCAAACGAACGCAACGTTGCGCCAGAACGAAGCTCTCCTCGAGCGACTCGAGAAAGAGGTGGAGAATGATCTGCGCACGGTTCTGGCGAATCTCGAGGAGGCGAGAGATCGGGTCCGGAGTCAGCGAAGAGCGGTTCAGCAAGCAGGTCGGGGCTTCGAGATAGCATCGGCGGAGTATCGCGAGGGCGTTGGATCACAGCTTCAGATTACTGATGCCGAACAGGCCCTGCGGGAATCGGAATTCAACCACGCGCGAGCGGTGTACGATTATCTCATCGCGCGCGCGCAACTCGACGCGATCGCCGGGACGGTGCCGGTGGAGCCAGGGGATCTACAGGTGCGCGTCGGCGACGTGGAGTATGAATGAACATGGACAGACCATATCGAGGCCCGGTGACACTCGCGCTGTTGGCTGTGATCGGTTTTGCGAGTGCGTGTTCCTCGGCACAAGGGGATTCCGACGAGGTCGTTGCCGGGGATGATACGAGCTCGGCGGAAGCGATTACCAGAATCGTCAATGTGGAAGTGGAGCCGGTAGTTCTGGCTGGCTTCACGGATTACATCCGCGTCACCGGCGAGGTGGAGGCGTTCAGTGACGTGACGGTTTCTGCCGAGGAGTCCGGTGTCATTACGCGCTTTGCCGTGGAGAAGGGAGAGCGCGTCCGGAGCGGTCAGATATTGGCGAGCATTGACGATGCGGTTTTGGGGGCGCAGGTCGCTGAGGCTAGGGCCTCTGCACAGCTCGCCGCGGAACAACATGAGCGGCAACGCCGGCTGTGGGAAGAGGAACAGATCGGAAGCGAGATCACCTATCTCCAGACCAAATATCAAGCGGAGATAGCAGCGGCCCGACTCCGGACGCTCGAGGCCCGGTTGGCCAGGACGGCAATTCGGTCTCCGATCGCGGGCGTTTTCGACGAGAAGTACGTGGAAGCCGGCGAAATGGTGGTGCCGAGTGCCCATGTTGCCCGTGTCGTGGCGATCGATCTCGTGAAGATTATAGCTGGCGTGCCGGAGCGCTTCGCTCCGTTCGTCAGTCGCGGAGCTGCCGCGCAGGTGGTGTTCGACATCATGCCGGATCGCGAGTTCAGTGGGAGCATCGGATTTGTCGGCAGCAGCGTGGACGACCGGAGTCGGACGTTCCCGATCGAGATTGTACTCGACAACCCGGAAGTGGTCGTCAAGCCTCAGATGGTGGCCAACGTCCAGATCGTGCGAAGTACGCTGTCGGACGCGGTGGTGGTTCCCCAGGAGGTCGTCATCCGGAACGAGGGCGGCTACCATGTTTACGTGGTGGTGGAGCGTGACGGCGTGAGCTTCGCCGAAGCGCGCGCTGTCAGCCTGGGGTCGAGTTACGATGACCGCGTGGTGGTCGAGCAAGGTCTGGAAGTGGGAGACCGGCTGATCACACTCGGTTCACAGCTGGTGGACGATCAAAGCCGAATTCGGATCGTCCGCGAAGGCGTACAAGTGACCGGTCCGGCGGGAGGTGCCGAGCGATGACCAAGACCCCGAGAGGCGTCTACAAGGAGTTCAAGCTCACCTCCTTCGCCATCGACCATCCCACGAGCGTGTTGGTAATGACGGCGATCGTGATCATGATGGGCGTCATTTCTTACATCAGGGTCCCCAAGGAGTCGTTCCCGGAGATCGTGTTCCCGGTCATCGTGGTGAACACCATCTACTCCGGGGTGGCGCCGGGGGACGTCGAGACGCTCATCACCCGGCCGCTCGAGGAAGAGCTCAACACGATCGGGGATATTGAGACCATCACCTCAACGTCGATCGAGGGCTACTCCAGTATCACGGTGGAGTTCGATCCCGGCATGGATATAACGGAGGCCGTACAGCAGGTGCGGGAGAAGGTGGACATCGCCAAGCCCGAACTGCCGGAAGCCGCCGAGGAGCCGGGCATCTTCGAGATCAACCTTGCCGAATTCCCGATCATGCAGGTCAACGTAGCGGGGCCGTACGGCTTGGTGCGGCTCCGTGAAGTTGCGGAGGATCTCCAGGATAGGCTGGAACAGATCCCGTCCGTGCTCGAGGCGCGGCTGGCCGGCGGGCTCGAGCGTGAAGTGCAGGTCGACGTCGATCTCCCCAAGCTCAAGTTCTACGGTCTTGCGTTCATCGATGTGATCGATGCGATCCGGGGTGAGAACATCACGATCCCGGGTGGGACCATCGAAGTTGGCGACCTCAAGTACCTCGTGCGGGTTCCAGGCGAGTTCCAGTCTACCGACCCCATCGGCGACATCGTCATCGAGGCTCGCAACGGCAGTCCCATCTACGTGCGTGACGTCGCTACGGTTGACTTCGGGTTCAAAGAGCGGGACACCTACGCTCGCTTGGACGGGAATGCGGTTGTGTCGCTCGCAGTGGTCAAGCGGAGCGGCGAGTGTCGCTCGCAGTGGTCAAGCGGAGCGGCGAAAACATAATCGAGACGTCTGAGGAAGTGGAGCGGGTTATCGCAGAAGAGCGGGCCTCGTTCCCCCCGGGCACGGTCGTCAAGATCACCGCTGACCAGTCTGAGGACATCCGCAACATGGTGAGCAGCCTGGAGAACAACATCATCTCCGGCCTCATTCTCGTCGTGGCGGTGTTGCTTTTCGTTCTTGGCGTGCGCACAGCGTCTTTCGTGGGCATTGCAATTCCGCTCTCGATGCTGCTGTCGTTCAGCATCATCCGTTTCAGCGGAATGTCGATGAACTTTGTGA
>JBDHDY010000205.1:0-8365 GCA_039591275.1 Gemmatimonadota bacterium
CCCGAACATACCAGCCATGAAGCCGATCACGATGAAAAGGGCCAAGCCGGTTAGTGTCCGGTGTACCTTCCAGTCGATTGTCTGGCCCATACTGGCCTCTCGGTACACGCCGTAGATCCGCAGCGCCGAGGAGAGGCGATCCGCTTGCTTGACTTCCGGGAACTCGGATTTCCTCGCCGCGATCATGATTACGACAATCCCCAGGATGGTTGCCCCAAGTGCCGTCTGGACGATGTGTGTCGGCAAGGCAAGGCCCATCATGGCCCCGGCGATGGCGCAGGCCGAGGCGATCAGAGCCACGGGCATGGCCAGGCGCAGACTGGCCAAGTTCATCTTCAGGAAACCCGGGCCGGCGGCCAGGGCGCCACTCAGTGCCACCAGGAGGCCGCAGCAACGAACGAAGTCGAGATGAAACGGGAAGAAGCCGCTGACGATGGGAACGAATAGCACGCCCCCGCCCACGCCACCCAGGGCCGCGAGGATGCCCATGACGAAGGTGATCACGAAGAGGATGAGTGGCCACATCCACCAGGCGGTCCCGCTGCTGTCAGCCACAGCAGCTGCCTGTTCGCTAGCGTGAAGTACAGTTGGCAGCAGGAGGATCAGAACTAGAACCGCAATTGTGTGGGCGAACCTGGACGCCGCTAGCTTCTTCGCTCCCTGTAGGATCTCGCGCCTTACGCGGAAGTACCCGAGCGTGCCGACGAGACACTCAGCCACAGTGGGCCCCGCTTACCGCCTCCCGCGAGCTAGTAATTGTGCGTGCGGCTCCGTTCTCTCCGGAGAGCTGACGCCATTGTAGTGCGACATGCGCGACTTAAACTGAGCCGCTGCCTCGACGAACGAGGGCGCCCACTTCTCAGTCCCTAACGCATGTACGTGGGTGTAGGATGCCAGAACGTTGTGGTAGCACAGGCCGTCCCGCTGGCCGTCGAAACCATGGCCGCGGCGCACGTGGAACGCAAAGGTCAGGTTTTTCACCGCCGACGACTGCATGTACGTGTAGTGGAATTCGTGTCCGCGTAGGGAATCTCCCACGGCATAGAAAGGATTCGGCTGCACTGTCTCGAGTACGGTGTAACCGCATGCTTGTGGTTTGGCGTCAAACGCGAACACAACGGGCAGGGCGGCAGCCATGGAGTACCGCTTTCCATCGAACAGCAAGGTCTCACCCAAATAAACAGCTCCACCACATTCCGCATAGACAGGCAAGCCCCGTTTGATCGAGCGACGCAGTGAGTCGAGGAACGGTGTGTTGTCTGCCAGAGCGGGGGCTAACGTCTCCGGGAAACCCCCGCCAATGTACAGCGCGTCCACGTCGGGCAGTTCTCTGTTGCGAAGTGGAGAGATCTCGATCAGGCTCGCGCCCTCTCGGATGAGAGCTTCGAGGTTCTCCGGGTAGTAGAACTGGAACGCCTCGTCTCTGAATACGCCGATGCGAGCCACATCTGCCTTTGTGTCCAGCTCAGCGCTGAGGGGTTGATCGGAAACCTCCAGCGCCGGAAGCTGCTGCGCTACGCCCCAAATCGCCTTCAGATCCAGGTGCTGCTCTGCCACGCCGGCCGCCTGTTGGATCGCGCGGGTCACTTCCTCGTGTTCTTGGGGTGGCACGAGGCCTAGATGCCTCTCTGGGAATATCGGTTCAGCAAGACGGGGAACGGTTCCCAAAACCGGCAGCCCGCAGATCTGCTCGATGGCATCCCGCAATACCGACACATGCCGAAGCCCAGCTGTCTGATTCAAAATCACGCCTCGAATGGGGACCCTCGCGTCGAGCCGTTGACACCCGAGGATGGTAGCTGCGACCGTTCGAGTCGCCTTGGTGCAGTCCACCGTGAGAATGACCGGTGCTTGCAGCAGTTTGGCCAACTCCGCTGTGCTGTAGGTGCCGTCGGCGTCCATTCCATCGTACAGGCCGCGATTGCCCTCGATCACCGCCACTTCGGCATGTTGGGCCGATGTCACGAACGATCGCTTTACGGTGTGTGGGGAGATGAGAAAGAGATCGAGGTTGCGACACGGGGCATCGGCCGCCCGAGACAACCAGCCCGCATCGATGTAGTCCGGACCTTTCTTGAAAGGCGCCACGCGGCGGCCCTTCTTGCGCCAGGCCGCCACGAGATCCTCACGGGCTCACACCATTTCGATGAATCCGCAAGGGCATACCTCCGCGCACTTCTTGCAACCCGTGCAATTCTGCAACTTGAAGATGTAGAGTGCGCCCTTCTCGAGTGGCTTGTCGATCGCGCTGTCTTGGCAGTACATCCAACACTTTTCGCAATCGAAGCACATCCCGCAGCTCATACAACGCCGAGACTCACCGATCGCTTGATCTCGAGAGAAGCCGAGGTTCACCTCAAGGTCCACATCAGCCATGCGCTGGTCGATATCGACGGCGGCAGGTTCCGCGCGCTCTATCTTCTTATAGTGATCCAGCAACATGCGATCGGTTCGTATAACCTCCATCTCATTATTGTCAGCTGCTTTGCCGAGAAGTTTGCGCTCGATCGCCTCGGCCGCCCTGCGCCCGTGGCCAACCGCGGTCGTGACGAGGTCGAGTTGCGTCACGTCACCGCCGGCCCAAATGCCGTCGACCTTGGTGGCGCCTTCGTCATCCACTCGGATCCAGTCCTTGCCTTCGATAAGCGACTCGAAGCCGCCGAAATCGGGCGCTTGGCTTATGGCGGAGATGATCGCGCTGGCGGGAATTTCGAACTCGGAGCCCTCAATGGGAACTGGTCGGCGGCGGCCGGAAGCGTCAGGTTCGCCCAGCTCCATGCGGATACAGCGCATAGCGGCAACGCGGTCGCCGTCCTTGCGGAAGCCAATCGGGGCGGCCAGGAACTCGATCTTGATTCCCTCGTTGATCGCCTCCTCTACCTCCTCCTGGATGGCCGGCATCTCCTTGATCGTTCGCCGGTATAGAATCGTCACATTGGCGCCGAGACGCTTGCAGATCCGGGCTGCGTCGATGGCGGTATCACCGCCACCCACGACGATCACGACGACGTCCTTCCCCAAGTCCAGTTTTTCGCCGTGGTGAAAACGGTTGAGGAAATCGACTCCGGAGAAGACATTGGGAGCATCCTCCCCCTCAACGCCAAGGACGACTCCCTGCTGCGCGCCGAGGGCGATATACACTGCATCAAACGACTGCCGCAGTTCGTCGAGGCTGATGTCCTTGCCGACCTTGACACCGCACTTGAGCTCCACGCCCAGGTCGAGGATCTTTTCGATTTCGGTGTCCAGCACCGAATCGGGTAGCCGATAACCTGGAATTCCCCACCGCAGCATTCCTCCAGCTGCCTGCGATGCCTCGAAGACCGTAACGCCATAACCACGGCGCGCCAACTGGTATGCGCACGAGAGGCCGCTTGGGCCGGCGCCCGCCACGGCGATCTTCTGCAGTTTCTTCTCCTCGGTGAGTGGCTTGAGTTTGAGTCCCTTCTCGATGCCGAAGTCACCGATGGCCCGCTCGACCTTGTTGATGCTGACTGGTCCTTCGAGTTCTTTGCGGTTGCATTCGGTCTCGCACGGAGCGGGGCAGACACGACCGCATACTGCGGGGAACGGGCTGGTATCCGTATAGATCTCCCAAGCTTCTTCGAGAGCCTGCTCCGTCGATTTGCCGAGGTGCTCAGCCAGGGCAATGGTCGTCAGGAATTTCCGAATGTGGTTGCCACTCGGGCACGTGTCGTGGCACGGGGGCTTCTTCTCCACGAGTTTTGGCCGCAGGGGCGATAGCTCGCGGGAGGACCCGCCGGAAAAAGCCCTTGCACCGAACTGCTTCTTCTTCTTCTTTATTTTCTTCACAGCCATAATCACCTCGACCCACGCTCAAGTGCTAGTGCGCATCGCTCATCTGGCAAGAGACAAGGATGCGCAAGAGGCACACCCATTCCCTGACGCGAGCAGTTTCGCTAGCGCTCTTCGCCTTCTTTCGGAGGAAGCTCGATGTAGCTCCCCCCGAAGTATGTGTAGACGCACCTTCCGGAATCCATCAGGGTCCGGATGGCGGCCTTGCACGCCTTCTTATCACACTCGCCTTCACCGAATTTCTGAATCATTGTCTTGGTCAAGTCGCCGGCTTTGAGTTTCTTTTTGCCCTGACACTCCTCAACCAGCTCGTACATGGCGTCTGCGAGTTGTTCGGTGGTGACAGCCATGAACGTACCTCCTATTGTCTGAGCTGCGCAGACCGTTTGTACGTCAGGCCCGCGAACTTGAAGTCATCGATGTGTTCCTTGGCGAATTCGATGCCCGTCAGCTTGAAGAAGCGCGGCCAGCCGATGCGCTCGATGAACTCGCCCATCCTCTCGAACTTGCGGGCTCCCTTCACCCAAACCTCCACGATGTTCCGCACGGATTCGACCACCTCCGGCCACCTAGGCGGAGTGTTCGGCAGGTACGGGATTGCGAGCTTCGAAAACGTCGGCTCGGAACGGGCGTTGGAGACCTTGCCCCCGACCCAAATTGAGACACCGTCGTTGAGCGGGTCGGCCATGGGAAGCGCCGGACAGACCGAGAAGCAATTCGCGCAGAACATACATCCCTCTTCTTCGATCTCTACGGAGGGCTCGCCGTCTACTGTCGTCGGTCTGATTGCCGCTGTGGGGCAGGAAGCCACCACGTTAGGGATCTCACAGACCTTGTTGAGTCCGCCCTGGATCTTGGGCGGTCTGCGGTGGATGCCCAGAATGGCGATGTCCGAGCAGTGCACCGCACCGCACATGTTGAGACAGCACGCCAAGGCGATTCGCAGTTTCCCGGGCACTTCTTTTTCTGAGAAGTACTCATGCAGGTCGTCCATCACTGCTTTGACGATACCAGAGGCGTCTGTCGCCGCAGAGTGACAATGGATCCACCCCTGTGTGTGGACGATGTTTGAGATCTGGTTGCCAATGCCACCGACGGGATGCCCCAGCGCTCTGAGATCTGCGATGAGGGCATCGATCTTGGAATCATCCGTCAGCAGGAACTCAACGTTGTTGCGGCTCGTAAACCGTAAGTGGCCGCCACAGTACTTGTCGGCCAGATCCGCGAACTCGCGGATCCTCTTGACGCCCAGCAGTCTGGGCGATGCCGCCCGCACGGTGAAGAGCTTATCTCCGGACTCGGCCACGTGGACCATGACGCCCGGGTTCAGGATCTCGTGATATTTCCACTTCCCGTAGTTCTTCTTAATGACGGGGGGCAGCATCTTCTCGTAGTGAGGAGGCCCGATATCCGTCTTTCTCTCAGTTGCCGTTGCCATCGAATATCTCCCGAATAACCTGTAATGTTCTATATCTGAGCACCGGAGCTACACCCCGGTTGCGCTACTCTGTTTCTTCCCCTTCTTCCTCTTCTTCGTAGTACTCCTCGTAGAAGACGTAGGGGTTCTCTCTCGGGTGGGCAACCATTTCCGCAACGGGCTCCACCTCGATGGCCTCCAGGAAATTCCCAAGCCCGACACGCTGCATCAGCTCGCCAACGCGCTCCCGGTTCTTGCCGTGTTCGCCCCAAAAGTCCCAGATCCGTTCAATGACGTCCTTCAGCTCCTCGTACGGCGGCTCGAGCTTTATGAACGGGATCAACACGGAGGAGAGCAGGGCACCTTCCACGATCGGTGCCTTGGCACCAAGCAGAACGGTGGCGCCGCGGTCCTTGCCAGGGCGCAGGGCTTTGGGCATGGCGTTGATGCAGTGCATGCACTTCACACAATTCTCGTCATCGATTGTGAGCGTCTTCCCGTCCCACTCAATGCACTTGGTCGGGCAGTGCATGCAGACGTCCTTTTGGATGTCGAGCCCCGCCTCACCGGCGGCCCGCACTTCGTCCTGATCGATCTGGATCTCGTCGCGCCAGGTTCCGATGATGGACATGTCTGCTCGTGCCACGGAGGCAACGCAGTCGTTCGGGCAGCCCGCACACTTAATCTTGAATTTGTAGGGGAAAGCGGGCCGGTGCAGCTCGTCCTGAAAAGCCTGAGTCAGGTCGTTCGTGATGTTGAGCGTGTCGTAGCAAGCCCACTCACACCGCGCCGGACCAACGCAGCAACTGGGAGTGCGCATGTCCGAGCCGGACCCGCCGAGGTCGAAGTCGTTGTCCGTCAGCTCCTTAAAGGTAGGCTCGAGCTCATCCGTTTCGGTTCCGAGCAGGATGATATCGCCTGTGGACCCGTGCATGTTGGTGAGGCCGGAGCCGTGCCGTTCCCAAATATCACAGATCGTTCGCAGAGCGTCCGATGTGTAAAACCAAGCACTGGGCATATTCACCCGGAGGGTGTGAAAGTGCGCGATATTCGGAAACTCCTCCGGGAGATCGTTGTAGCGGCCGATGACACCACCCCCATATCCCATGACGCCCACGATGCCGCCATGCTTCCAGTGGCCTATCTTCTCCTCATAGGAGCGCTCCAACAGCGCCAAGAGATCTTTGCATTCATCTTTGTCCTTGGCTGCTTCCTTGATTTGTGTCACGAAGCTGGGCCAAGGACCCGACTCCAGTTGATCTAATAGTGGCGTACCATTGCCGCCTGAATCTGCCATGATTATCTCCTTTCGGGCTTGGAAAGTGACGTGCCTGTGGCTTTCGTTGTCACGCCACCTCCAGCCGCTCCCGGACACTCAGTACTATCTTGTAGAGCACCGTCAATGCTAGGAACCCGACGGCATACACACCCACCGTGATCGCCATCTCGGGCAGCGTCGGGCTATACTCGGTAACAGCGCCAAGCGGTGAAGGAATGAACCCTGTCACCACCATGGCGAGACCTTTCTCGATCCAAATGGCTGCGATCACAGCTACACAAACAATCGCAAGGACGTCCTCGCGCCTGCGCATGCTCGGCATCATCAGCAGTACGACGCAGCCGATCGTTAGCATGGTGCCAACCCACATCCACGGCGCTATGGCAGCGTGACCGTGAAGACCGATGAAGAGGTACTCGAAGTGATCCACGTGGTGTGGCATGTCGCTATACAATCCGGTGAACAACTCAACGAGGACGAAGAACACGTTGATCACCATGGCATAAGCGACGATGACTGCGAGCTTTTGAATGGCCTCCTTACCCGGGTCGAACTTGGTGAAGTGTCGTAGAATGAGGGCCAAAATGATCAACAAGCTTGGCCCGGAGGCAAAGGCCGAGGCGAGGAAGCGGGGAGCGAGAATGGCCGTCATCCAGAACGGCCTGGCTTCCAGCCCCGAGTAGAGGAACGCGGTGACCGTATGTATGCTGACAGCCCATGGGATCGATAGATAGATCAGCGGTTTGATCCATTTCGGCGCCGGTGCTCCCTTGCGCTCAGCCTCGAACGTCAAGGTGCCGATAACAAGGTTTAGGGCGAGATATCCCATCAACACCATGAAATCCCAGAACATTACGGAGTTGGGCGCCGGGTACAGCATTACGTTCATGACCCGGGTGGGCTGGCCCATGTCCACGAAGACGAACAACATGCACATGAGCACCGCAGCGACGGCAAGGAATTCGCCGAGAATCACCATCTTGCCGAACGCCTTGTAGTCGTGCAGGTAGTAGGGCAAAACCACCATCACCGCCGATGCCGCAACGCCCACGAGGAACGTGAATTGCGAGATGTACAGGCCCCACGTGACATCCCGGCTCATCCCCGTAATGTGCAAACCCTGGGTGAGCTGCTGGCCATAGGCCACCAAGCCTACCACGATCAGGAACCCCCAGAGTCCAAGGAGCGCCCAGTATCGTCTACCTCCGCGGAATGCTTCCTGCAGCATAGCTTCTACCTCTACGGTCTCCCGATTTTGCCCAAACTGACCTCAGATGACGTAGAAAACATTGGGATCAGTTCCGAGACTCACTCTCCTGGAAACGGTATGCCTCTCTCGAAGGATCTGACTCACCTCGGAGTCGGGATCCGTTACGTCTCCAAACGTCAGGGCGCCTTCTGCCCCCGGCACTGTTCTCGCCGCCTCTACGCAGGCTGGTTCGCGTCCCTCACGCAGCCGTTCTGCACAGAAGTTGCACTTCTCTACCACTCCCTTGGCCCGTGTTGGATAGTCCGAAAGCAACTCACCGTTCTCATCTGTTTCTACGTAACTGCGCGGCAACCGATGCACCGGTGCATATCCATCATCACGATTCCATCCTGTTCCCGCTTCCAAGTTGCCCCCGTGGGGCAAACCCTAACGCACGGTGGGTTCGTACAATGGTTGCACAACACCAAGACCGGCGCCTCCTTCATGGTGGCAGAGGTATACGTGTGGACCTGATCGGGAAACGTGGTTTCGTAATCCTCGGTCCAGATCCACCTGACCTCGTCTTCTGGATCCGGGATCTCTGGCACATTATGCACGGTGTGGCAGGCATCGATGCAGGTGCGGCGCACCTCTTCACGCAGGC
>JBDHDY010000206.1:0-5977 GCA_039591275.1 Gemmatimonadota bacterium
CCAGCAACGCCGCCGGGTTATCCGCTGACACGCGAATCAAAGACATAAGAACTCCCAATACAGATTTTGGTTCGTCTAACCTGTTATGAGATGCAACAAACTACAGAAAAGTTTAATTAAAACAGCGCTTATAAGACGAAATGAGCCATATATGCGGTGAATGGTGTCATCTACAATCAGTGCGGCCTGGCCACATATCGAGGTCATCCCGGTAATGGCCAACACCGGCGCGTCCCGGACTGACAAATCAATCACAGGCCGTCAGACAGCGTCCGTATATGCCATTTGATTCTATAAAACGTCCATCTTGGTAGAGCAGCGGACTGGAAATCCGCGTGTCGGTGGTTGATTGACGCTGCACATCCCTGTGCAGCGCCCTTCGGGCACGCTACGCATGTCCAAATTCGCTCCCGGCGAATTTGTGACTCGGGCCATCCATGGCCCTTGCCCTCACTTCGTTCGGGTCGGTTGACTCGGTGCATCCTGCACCTCGCCCTACGGGCACACTCGCTTCGCTCCTGTGTCCAAATCGGCTTCCATGCCGATCTGTCACACACCAAATCGGCGATCCTGCCGATTTGTGATTCGGATCGGCTCGGGCCGATCCTCACTCCGCGATAAGAATCTGTGGCTAACCGTTTGTTTAGGTTACTTTCCACGAGCACCCGCCCGGCCCGACGTATGTTCTGGCGGAAGGTGGTCAGCGAGGGGTTGCCGTGTTGCGGGAGATCAATCCGGTACTTTAATCTCGAAATTCGGGTAGACCTGGTAGCCAACCTCGTTCGGATCGATGAATCGGACGTTTTGCATGTACATCGTTTCCAACGAGGGCCTGGGATAGATGGCGTCAACCTCCGCGGCGGGCATGTCGAATGAGGCGACCTTGCTGCGGGGATTGTAGTTTGCATCGGATGGCCGCTCGCCGCAGTCAACAATCTGCATCATGCCATTGTCTTCGTGCAGCAAGATGTGACAGTGATGCACCCACTGGCCGACGAAGTCGTCGAATCTTGTGCGGAATACGACGCGCCCGCCGTTTCGTGGAATTGCGATCGTGTCCATCCATCTCGGCTCGGGCAAAATATTGTGCAACTCGCCGTTTTCGTCCGGAACGTCGACTCGAATCACCCAGGCCGGATTGATGTGAATGTGAAACGGGTGATCGGCAGCCTTGGTGGAGACCATAAATTCCGGATCGTCTGCGTAACGTCTCTGACCTTCGGCACGTGAAATCGGATAGGTTACGTAACGAACGTTATACGAGCCGGGCTGCGGAAACTCTTCGAGGTCCGTGTGGCTCCACATCGTCATTGAACTGTTATACAGCACCCATTCTTCGGCCGTGTTGACGAGTACCCGAGATCGTTGCTCGTCGTGGGGGCTAAATTTACGGGGAATGCCAGGTACGGGGTTCTTTTCGAGATCGAATTCCGTGTTGATACCCATTGTCGTCGTCAGGTTTGACAGCAATATTTTCACACCATCGTGTTTGGCCCAGACCCGGTTCTCCAGTTCGGGATGGGCGGCTGCAAATTCGTCCGGTACTTCGATAATGGGAAAGTCGGTGCCACCGGTTCCTGAATAACTGATGGTCCGTGTGCGCTTGCTGCCAACCGGAGCCGTGGTTTGGGCAGCCTCATTTGCGGGCACCTCGAGTTCATCGGCCCTCACCGGCATTAACAGAGGTGGCACGGGCGGCAAGTGCGCATTGAGTGACTGAACATCAAAGTTTCCACCCTCGACCGGTTCGCCATCGACGTGAATATACGCAACGACGACATCGAACAATTCCCGGCGTGCTCTGAATTTGGGGTCCCGTATACGATTCTGCAGCAGGCTTTGGAAGTTATCGGAATGGATATGCGCTTCTTTCGCAAAAATTGTAAACACCCGGCCACCGGCGTCGATCGGCGCTTTGAAAAATACATCGGCACGATTGGCATTCGTCAGGTAGACCTCGTTCGGGCGGACGTAAGCGTTGACGAGCGATTCTCCGTCTTTGAAGACGTCTTCGTAGCCCGCCAACTGTGCCTGGTAATCGTCCGGCCCCAACTCATCCGCTGCTGCGAACGGGTTTCGCGTACCTTCGTTTTGCTGTGCGAGATCGCGAATCACATGACGGGCTTCGCCACCTTCCTCGCTAACGAGCGTGATGCCATCGAATGACAATTGCTGTAGATCCAGCTTGGCTTCTTCAATTTCCCGTTGCGTCGTTGGCTCGAGTCGCCGAGTGCGCTCGTCACCGTCACCGTCGATGATCACGCGCCAAATACGATTTCTTCGTTGCACGAACTGGCCGTCGAGTACCATGAATCGCTTGGTGCCGGCGCCGTCCACGCTGCCATTGAGTATGCGCCAGCGTTCGATGGCACCCGGCCGCATGCGAATGGTGGCCGGCTGTTGTACGCCAGTGGCGGCGGGGAATGGCGGGAAGCGAAGATTATTGCGTCGTGGGCCGGCGTCAAAATCGAGGGAACCGAAAAGCGCGCGTTGGATGAAGATCAACCGTTCGCGGTAGTCGAAGGTTCCCGTTCGAGCCTCTGGATCCGGCCATGCTTCGCCGGTCAGGGCTGTGTTAACAGCTACATCGACGTCGCCTTCAACGATCAAAAAGCCGGCCATGCCACTTGCGACCTGGTCGTGGGTCGCGCCATGCGAATGCGGGTGGTACCAGTGCGTCCCAGGCGGATGTGGCATCGGCTCGCCCTTTCGGTCGAACGCGAGTTGCAGCTTGTACTCGAGCTGCCCGACATGCTCATGCTCGCGCAAGGTGTGCAGATCCTCGTTATCCGATGCCTGCCGCGCTTCCCAATCGGCGTTTGGCAGAATGCGTAGTAAAACGTTGTCGGAGTGGCTCCCGTCCGGGTTCTTCTGCGGAAATACATGCAGACCGTGGGTGTGCAGATTGGTCGTGTGGGTCGCGTGAACGCCGTTAGCATGCCCCTTGAAGCTCCAGCCTGGTCGCACGTCGGGATTAGTCACTGCAACGACCTGTTCCGGATAGACAGGCGGATTGCAATCGAGCGGATCGTCCGGGTTTTCGGCGCCGATCTGCTCCGTGACCAATGCGCAAACGTTGTCCTCGAGATCCGGGGGAAGCTCGAAAGGATCAGGGGCCGGCCCGACCTGCGTCTGACCTACGTTGAGGCCGAGCGTATTGCGAACGCGAACTCGAAGTTCACCATCACTCTTCACGCGAATGGTTGGGCCCGGGCTTACGCCGTTATAGCTGAACAATGTGCCTGCCGGATTGCCGGGGGATGGCGATCGCCCCGGGTTCTGATTGCGAATGACATTGAGATCAAGGTTGGAATCCGGCCACAACTCTGGCCGCCAAAGCCAGGGGTCCTGCCAGGTCTCCGATTCCATCGTCGCCGGATCGACGAGTTCACCGACCTCGGGTATCGGAATTTCCTGCGTGCCCTTCCTGCCAGTCCTTGTTATTTCTTCGCTCGTGTCATCGACCAGGGAAGGGCCCGTGCCGCCGGACGTCGCGCATCCGGCGAGCGATACGGCGACTCCCGAGGCCCCAAGCTTGATAAATTCCCTGCGTTCGATCTTCTTGTTGTCGTTATCCGAATCTGAACCCATGAGCGTCCTCTATAATGTTGGTATCGACAGTAAAGGTGCGAATGATTCTTGATTATGGCCCGAAGTACAAGCAATTCCGCCGTAACCTGGTGTGTCTGCGTGGCAGCTGCACTTCTGGGGCTGTTACCTGTGGGCACAGCATTCCCCGCCGACGATTCCGTCCTCAACGAGATCGTCGTCACGAGTCACCGCCGCGAGCAGCCGAGACTCTTGCATGCCGGGAATATCGACCTGATCGACCAGTCGTTGCTCGGTCGCGTGCAGCACCAGCATATTCATGAACTGATGAGCCGGGTTGCCGGCGTCTGGATTGTCCGCGGCAGCGGTCAGGAGCACCAGACGGCGATTCGTTCGCCCGTATTAAGCGGCGCAGGTTCCTGTGGCGGGTTCCTTTACCTTGAAGATGGTATTCCGGTCCGACCGGCGGGCTTTTGCACCGTTAATCAACTCGTCGAAGTCGGTTCGGAACTGGCGAGATCCATCGAAGTCATTCGAGGACCCGGCAACGCGCTGTTCGGCTCGAATGCGCTGCACGGCGTGGTCAATGTACTGATGCCCGTACCCGGCGCGTCGGCGGTGCCGCATATTGCGCTCGAAGCTGGCGCCAACGATTTTGTTCGCGTGCGTGCGGCGATGCCGTTTGATGATCAAGCCTCATGGCTTGCGACCGTCGTCTATGCGGATGATGGCGGTTTTCGCGACGACTCCGGGTACCGCCAGGGAAAAGTACATGTCAAACGCGGCTGGTCTTTGTCCGATGGTGACATCATATTCGGCGTGTCGGCGACAGATTTGCAGCAGGATTCGGCCGGGTTCATCTTTGGCAAGGACGCTTACAAAGACCCGCTGCTGAATCGCAGCAATCCGACCCCGGAAGCATTCCGCGATGAGCGAAGTCAGCGACTTTACGCGATCTATACGCGTTCATTCCAGCGCTTCCATCTCGATGCGCGACCGTATTTGCGACATACCGATATGCGATTCATGCATCACCAGGTTGCGGGGCAACCGGTCGAGGATAACGGCCATGTAAGTGCCGGTGTCATTTCGGCATTGACATTTTCCACAGCAAATCACCACACGACGATGGGCTTCGACGTTGAGTGGAGTGTCGCGGATGTCAAGCAGTTTCAGCCCGCTCCGGCACAAGGGCCGCCTCGACAGCGTGAAACGCGGCCGGCGGGACAGCACTACGACTATGAAGTCGACAGTGTTGGTGGCGCGCTTTACCTGCAGCGCGATTACCGCGTCGGAGAAAGACTGTCGCTAAGCGGCGGTCTACGACTTGAATATCTTCATTATGACTACCGCAATCGCATGTTGACCGGCAACACGCGGGATGACGGCACGGCCTGCGGATTTGGCGGTTGCCTCTACTCGCGGCCCGCGGATCGAAAAGACGATTTCACAAACCTGGCGCCGAACATTGCGGTGAGCTTCAGTCTCAGCGCCGACACACAACTATACGCCAGTATCGGGCGTGGGTTCCGGCCCCCGCAGACAACTGAATTGTATCGATTGCAAAACGGACAGCAGATTTCCGACCTCGATTCCGAACACATCGACAGTATTGAAACGGGCTTGCGGACTAATCGGCCAGGCTGGTCAGCCGAGATCGCACTCTTTTACATGCATAAGCGCGACAGTGTCTTTCGCGATACCGACGGATTTAATGTCAGCGGCGCACGCAGCCGCCATCGCGGCGTCGAGCTATCTACAGATCGGCAGATTAGTGACGCCTGGGGTTTATCGGCAAACGTCAGCTATGCACGTCATATTTATGACTTCACTTTGGTGACAGGGCGGGGAGAGAATTTTTTTGCCGGTCGTGACGTCGATACGGCGCCGCGAATCCTCGGCAGCGTTGAGCTGCGATTTGCACTCTCAGAGCGTGTTCGCTTTGGCATGCAGTGGACGACGATTGGGAAATACTATCTCGAAGCGGAAAATCGCTTTCAATATCCGGGCCACGCGCTGGTGCATTTTCGCACTGGCATCGAACTGTTACCGGGACTCGACCTGAATCTTCGGCTGAACAATATCGCCGACGAGGCCGTCGCGGATCGCGCCGACTTCGGCGCAGGTGATTATCGATACCTGCCGGGACGCGGGCGTGAGATGTTCGTGGAGTTTCGGTATTCACCGAGCGGCGGACGCTAGCTTGCGCCAGCCCCCGGAGATCCACCAGGAAAAACCTATGTCAGCCTCCTTTCACATCGGCATTCTCCCAAATCGGCCCATTGCGGACTTCGTTGACTGGATTGCTCGAGCCGACGAGCTCGGCTTCAGTGGCGTGTGGGTTGCGGATTCACAATCGGTGTTTCGCGATGCTTATATGGCGCTGACACTGTTCGCGGACAGAACGACTAACATGAAGCTCGCCACC
>JBDHDY010000207.1:0-6271 GCA_039591275.1 Gemmatimonadota bacterium
CGCGGAGCTCACATATCGGCCGGGAGTCGTTGAATGGGAACCATTGTGGTCCTTGCTGCGGGTCTTTGAGATAGACGTCAGACACGGAGGAATCCTATACGTTGTGTAATGGGCTGGCAGAAGAATGTAACTCAGTGACCGACGGAGAGAGACAGCTGAATCGTCTATACTACCTCGGAATGCTGGGTGTCGCCGAGCCGGCGAGGATTTGTGCCTCCGCTTCCCAAGGTAGGTCAGCCTGCTCACTGGTCGCGAAGAATGTTTGGTTCACAACCGCGAGTGCCGCCGCAACGCTGTTGAGCTTGACGTGTCTATCGACCTCGGGAGCTCTTTCGAGGAGCCAGCTGTCCGCGCGGTCGCTCCAAGCGGCGAGCACAAAGTCGAACTGAAGCACGTGCACCCGCTCATGCGCGAACACAGATCCGAGATAGTGATCATCCGGGCCTAGGTCGGTGAGAAAGATCGAATTGCCCACTGTGAACGCGAGGCGCCTGGCTGCTGGTCGCTTTAGGAGCAAGATTGCTTTGAGCTCAGGCGTCAGCGGCTTATAGAGCAGGCTTTGTGCCCGCCTCGTGCCCTGGAAGGCTGCTACCCCATGAGACAGGCTTGCGCCGACGTCGAGTGAATAATCGGGAGACGCCAATCCATAGATGAGTGATCCCACCGACACCAGGTCGGCCACGGGTCGTACCTTGGTCGCACCGCCTGGAGTGACGATGAGTCGCCCTGGTAGAGGGCCGAGCGGCAGAAGCAGCCGGCCGAACATGGGTCGTCCATCGGAAGCGTTGAGCACGATGGAGCTTCCCACGGCAGCGACGTGCCGACCTAGCAGCCCAGCGCCGTCAAATTGCCCGACGGCAATTCGCTTGCCCGTGTAGACGAGCCCGCCCCCGACAACGCCTCGTGCGAACCCGTCGATAAAGGAACCGCCCCGCAGGAGCTGCGTCACACCGGCAGTGACACCCCCGAGCGCAGCGTTCACGCCGAGCACAACGGCCTGCTCGCCCGGGCCGCCCGGGCTGCCTACCTCTATCTGGAAACGTGTGTTGGCTGCTAGCGGAACCGTGGATACCGCCGGAGCGAGGGTCACGGTGCTGAGCAGGGCCGTGACGAACAGCCGCAACAGGCCTCCTTACACGTCTTCAGAGCTCCCGCGTTTGAGTTCATCCGGGAGCGACGCCAATAGTTCCTTGAGGCGTGCAGCCGCAGCGGGGCTTGTTACGAGGGTGACCCCGTGCGCGCGAACCACAACGAGGTCTTCTACCCCGTAGAGTACAATTGATCCATCTTCGGCCCACGCCACGCAGTTCGAGGCATCCCGCTGTACGGCTGGACCCACGAGAACGTTTCCCTGACCGTCGCGGGAGCGCACCCTTGCGAGTGCGGCCCAGGTTCCTATGTCGTCCCACGGGAAACGCCCGGGAACCACGATCACTCGGGAGCTGCGCTCGAAGTGTGAGATATCAACTGGTATGGCTGTCACACGCTCATAGAAAGATTCCACGGCGCCGCGTTCGAGGTCGCTGAGATGAGGAGCAATCTCTGGTGCAATGGCGTGTGTCTCCTCGAGGAATCTCGCTGCCGTCCAGGCGAACAGGCCGCTATTCCACAGAGCGCCGTCGGCGATTAGGCGTTCGGCCGTCGCCCGGTCGGGTTTCTCTCGAAACCTCTGGACGGATAGTGCATCGTCGTCGACGGGCTCCCCGGTTTCGATGTACCCGTACCCGGGATCTGGACGGGTGGGAGCGATTCCCACCGTCACGAGCGCGTCGTGAGTCTCGGCCACGTCGAGTGCGCGCGCTGCGGTTTGTTGAAACGCCTCGGCATCACCGACGTACCAGTCAGCGTGGAGGGAGAGAAGGCTTGCGTCAGGGTCTCGCTGTGCCGCAACGACCGTGGCCCAAGCGAGAGCGGGACCGGTGGACGCAGCTCGTGGCTCGGCGAGCACGTTGTCGCGCGGTAATTCCGGCAACATCTGCTGTACGGCACCAGCGAGCTCCCGGCTCGTTACAACTAGGGTGCGGGCTGGAGGAATCAACCCCTCAAGCCTGCTGATGGTCATGCTAAGGAGCGATTCCTCGCCAGCGAGGGGCAGTAACTGTTTGGGAGTCGTTGAACTGGAAAGAGGCCAAAACCGCGTGCCCGACCCTCCTGCCAGCACCGCCACCCAGCGACTCATCGTGCGCCCGCCTTCACGAGAGGCGCGAGGTTGGACGCACCGGCACCGTCACGCCCAGAGACATGAGGTCGCTTTGGTGCGGAGAGCTGGGAACGGTCAGTGCAATGACCCGCGCCACATGTGGCTCGTCGTCAACGACGAGAAGATTCGTGTGCGCCACCCCGCCTCACAGCAAGCCGGCAATGTTGGGTCGGTGTTGGTGCAGCTCGTAGAGCAGGGGGCCGACGTTGGTCTTGGGATCGACGAGGATGGTGAGGAGAGTCTCGGGAGTGAGAACGCTGACGATGGCGAGCCCGGCTCCGTACTCAACGACACTGGTTGTGAAGTCCCCACATGCCCCAGCGTGGCCGAACTCCGTGCACGCGTCGACGAGGGAGGGTACCAGGGCGGCAAGACCGTCAGCATCCACTCCATTCTTGGCTCCCGAGGCGATCGGCAGCCCATCCCGGCCGAGTACGATGACGGTGTTTACACCTTCACGCTGCGCCAGCGCATCAACAACGTCGCGAATCGTTGACACGGGCGCCAAGGTAGGGAGGGGAGGCATCGAAGTCAAGCGAACAGTGTGGGTTGACCGACTTTGGGGGCCCGGCTAATCTTCTGCCACCACTGATGTGCGGTAGGTCTTTGTCCTTCATACGAGTTGGCTCGGCGGCGGTTCTCGCAGTGCTTTTGTCGGCCTGTAGTGATCCCCTAAGCCTTCCGCCCGCGACGGACCCCAACGTCGTCGATACCCTTACGCTCGACGGTCTGAGCGGAACGGATATCGGGATCCCCAGCGGCTACGACATGGCGAACTTGGCCAAGATTCGCACTGATCGAGCCAGTCCGTTCGACTTCGCATTCGACATCGACACATCAGGGGTGAGCAAGATCTTCCCAACCGGTGCCCTTGGGATTGGCGGCAACTCGGGGGTGCTCTACGCTGAGACCTCGTTTGAACGCGTGGATGACCCTCCACTCGAGGGATACGTCACCGACAGTGCCCTCGTGATCGACGTTGACTCCGTCTTCATCGTTCGCGGCCGGCCGGCGGGGGCGGGTATCGTGCCCTGTCCGTTCTTCCTCGGGTCGCTCCCGCGGTACGGGAAATTCCGTGTGCTCGCAATCGACCCGCAGGTGCGACAGGTCACTCTTGAAAGTCTGATCAACGTGAACTGCGGGTACCGACGGCTCCAACCAGGTCTTCCTGATAGTTAACGACCAGTGATCGACATCAAGCGGGTTCGAGAAGCGCCGGCCGATCTCCAAGCCTCGCTCGCGCGACGTGATCCGGCACTAGTCGGGTCGCTGAAGGCACTATTGGAACTGGACGCTCGACGACGGAGCCTGTTGCAGCGGGTGGAGTCACTGAAAGCCGAGCGCAACGTTGCCTCAGGAGAGGTGGCCCGCCTCAAGAAAGACAAGGCGGACGCCAGCGAGATCTTGGCGAACCTGAAGAAGGTGAGCAATGCCATCAAGGAGCTGGACAAAGACGTCAAGAGCGTAGACGAAGAGATAAAAGAAACACTCCTACGAATTCCGAATATGCCCCTCGACGATGTCCCGGCGGGCGATGCGTCTGCTAACATCGTCGAGCGATCGTGGGGGACACCGCCCGAGTTCTCGTTCCCTCCGCTCCCCCATTGGGAGCTGGGGAAGCGATTGGATATCCTGGATCTCGATCGGGGTGCCAAGATCACGGGCAGCGGCTTTCCCGTCTTCACTGGGCTGGGAGCCCGCTTGGTGCGCGGGCTCATCAATTTCATGCTCGAGTTGCACGTGAGTGAACACGGGTATCGTGAGATTTGGCCCCCTGCGTTAGTCAATGCGGACAGTGCGTTCGGCACCGGCCAGCTGCCTGACCTCGAAAGCAATATGTACGTGACCGAAGACGGCCTGTACCTATGTCCCACGGCCGAGGTACCGGTGACGAATCTACATCGGGATGAGTTGTTGAGCGCGGAGGACCTCCCAATCGGATACGCGGCATATACTCCGTGCTTCCGTCGCGAAGCGGGAGCACACGGCAAGGACACACGGGGGGTGACGCGTGTGCACCAGTTCGACAAGGTGGAACTCGTGCGCTTTTCGGCACCAGAAGAATCGGCAACCGAGCACGAGCTCCTCCTGAGCCATGCCGAGACGGTGCTGCAGCGGTTGAAGCTTCCCTATCGGGTCGTAGTGCTCGCGACTGGAGATCTTGGGTTCGCGAGCGCCAAGACATACGATCTCGAGGTCTGGGCTCCGGGGGTGGGGGCGTGGTTGGAAGTCTCCAGCGCAAGTACGTTCACGGATTTTCAGGCACGTCGTGCAAACATTCGGTACCGACCGCGGCCCGGCGCCAAGCCAGTTTTCGTACATACGTTGAACGCATCAGGACTGGCGTTGCCACGCACCATCATTGCCCTGCTGGAGAACAACCAACAGGAAGACGGAAGTGTCCGCCTTCCTGAGACGCTGGTCCCGTTCGTGGGAGCGGAGCGTCTTGAATTACGTGCCAGGTAATCGACTCCGGCGCGTGCGTCGTGTGGCGCCAGAGATCGTTTTGGTGCTCGCCATTGTCCTCGGCGGCGTCTCGTTGTGGCAGGCCTGGGACATTCTGAATCACTTGCGTTCGGAAGCCCGCCAATCCTCCCGGATCTTTGGAACGGTGGTGGCCGCCCTGAATGACACATCCTCAGGAAGGCGCACGGAAATCTTGCTGTCGCTCGTTCAGGAGATCACCAATACCGGCCTGCCGCTAATCGTGACGGACAGCTCTGGACTAGTGACAGCATGCGCCAACCTACCGCTCGAGCCGAATCCCTGCGAACCCTTAAGTGACGACCTGCGAATCGTTGAATACGCAGCCGAGCTCGACCGGGCCACTGCTCCAGTACCGGCTCCCGGAGGGATGCTGATTCATTTTGATGTCACGGCCTCCGGACGACGGCTGACGTGGCTGAGCATTTTCCAGCTTGCCATTCTCGGAATCGCTGTCACGGCTGGGTTGTGGGCTTTTCGGGCCGCTGCGCACCGACACCGTGACAGGCTGTGGGTGGCTATGGCCCGGGAGTCAGCGCATCAACTAGGCACTCCGCTGATGAGCGCAGCGGCATGGATCGAGCGCCTGAGAGATGACCAAGCAAACCCGCCGGAGATTGCCCGTCACCTCCGGGCCGACCTCGACCGCCTCGAACGAGTAGCTCAGCGCTTTGAACGCATTGGTCGGGCAGGCAGGCGGGAGCGGGTTGGCGTGGGAGCTTTGGCTGCCAGGGTCGCGGCTTACTTCGAGCCCCGGCTTCCGCGACATGCCAACAAGATCATTCTCACTGTTCGGGCGCCCTCAGCGGGCCCAATGGTCACCGGCGACCCGGTTCTCATCGAGTGGGCACTGGAAGCACTCGTGCGCAATTCCATCGATGCCTTGAGCGGCCGCGGCGGCCACATTGCCATCACCGTCCGCCGTGAGGGAGATTCGGTGCGGGTGGGCGTCGAGGATGACGGTCCTGGAGTTGGATTGGACGTGCGTGACAACCTCTTCGAACCGGGCGTTAGCACGAAGTCGGGAGGGTGGGGAATAGGACTTGCTCTCGCACATCGGATCGTCGAAGACGTTCACGGCGGACAGCTGCGCTTCGAGCCCACAGAAGCGGGTGCACTGTTCGTGGCCGAGATCCCCGCGGAACCCGCCGCGTGACCTCGGTTCCGGTCAACGATAGGCAGCGAGCGGCCATCGAACACCGTGGCGGGCCATCGCTGGCCATCGAGCACCGTGGCGGGCCATCGCTGGTGTTGGCGGGTGCCGGCTCGGGCAAGACCAGAGTTCTCACGGCGCGGATTGCCCATCTCATCGAGGCTCACGGGATTCCCCCCCACCGCATTCTCGCCGCAACGTTCACCAATCGCGCGGCTGGAGAGATGCGGCGCCGTGTGACGGCATTGCTGGGACGCGAGCCCACCGGTCTGTGGATTGGCACATTCCATTCGCTTTCAGCGCGACTCCTTCGGCGAGAGGCTCACCTCCTGGGGTTCACCCCGCAATTCACAATCTACGACGACGATGATCAGCTCTCACTCATCAAACGCCTGCTGGAACGTGGGGAATATTCCTCGCGAACGTTCCCGCCT
>JBDHDY010000208.1:0-5891 GCA_039591275.1 Gemmatimonadota bacterium
GCGGTGGACGCAACCGTACGGATTGGAGGGAGAACCCCAAGAGGAGTGGAAGCGGAAGGAGGCTGATTTTCGGACAATTACATCCGGATATTTCGCGGCAATGGGGACTCGGGTGCTGGCCGGGCGTTCCTTCACACGAGAAGAAGATCTCTTCGAGCATCGCCGTGTCGCCATCATTGACGAAAGGTTGGCGGAGCGTATCGGCGGCAACCCGCTCGGTAAGCTCATCGGGTTCCCCCTGGATGGAGCACCAGTTTGGGCTGAGATCGTGGGTGTCGTAGAGCCCGTGCGCCACGAGACGTTGTGGGCCGACGGCCGTGAGACGATCTATGTCCCGTACCGCCAAGAAGCCTCCCGGGAAATCGCCATGGTGGTCCGAACATCTGGCAACCCCTCAACGCTCGCTGGTCCGCTTCGAGAGGCCCTCGCCGGCCTGGACGCTGAACTGCCGATTTCGAGGGTACGTGCAATGCGGGAATACATCGCGGACGCGACGGCCTCCTCGCGTTTCGCCGGTGTTCTCGTGACCGCGTTCGCCCTCCTAGCCCTCGTGTTGGCGTCTGTAGGCCTCTACGGCGTCATCTCGTATTCGGTTGCCCGACGCACTCGAGAGATCGGCATCCGGATGGCATTGGGGGCGCCAGGTGACCGAGTGGCCAGGCGGGTCGTGCACGAGGGGATGAGGCTGACCGGATTGGGGCTTCTGATAGGATTGGCCCTATCGTTTGCCGCTGCGAAGATCATGGCCGCTCTCCTCTACGGCATTCATCCGACGGACCTGGTTACCCGCGCAGGTGTATCTTTGTTACTCGTGGCTGTGGCGCTCGTGGCATGCTACCTACCCGCCAGGCGAGCCAGCCGCGTGGATCCGGTAGACGCGTTGCGGTACGACTGAGCGGATTGGGGAGGGCACAACCCCTCGCCGCCGCCTTTTGCACAACACGCCCCAGTCACAAAGCCCAGAGGAGAATGTTCTCCACCCCATCGCGCAGTGCCGATCTCCCACTGCTGGTCGCGGCCCGTCCCTTGCTCTGGCTACCACTCGTGACAACTCTCGCGATCGGTTGTGGGGGAAGTGAGCTTCTCGATCCCGATAACCCGACGGCACCCGAGATATACGTCGGTCGGGATTTCTCGTGCGCGCTCAGCCGCGACGCCACCGTACGCTGCTGGGGTCGCAACAACCGAGGCCAGCTTGGCGACGGGACCACCACCGACCGCGAGACCCCCCAACTCATTTCAGGTGACCTCGCGTTCCAGTCCATTGATATCGACGGCACCAGCGGTCATACATGTGGCGTGACGACTGACGGCGATGCCTTCTGCTGGGGAGAGAACGACTTTGGCCAACTGGGCGATGGGTCCGTGGAGGTCAGCACGGTCCCTGTGCCCGTATTGGGCAACCAGACCTTCAAAGCGGTAAGCGCCGGTTGGAGAATGAGTTGTGGTGTCGCAACGACAGGTGCGGCTTATTGCTGGGGACGCGGCGTCTGGGGACAACTTGGCGACGGCCTCGCCATCCAGAGTGTGATCCCCGTTCAGGTATCTGGTGGTCACGTGTTCGAGGTCGTGGAGGTGGGCGGCAACAACCTCGTATGCGGCTTGACCACGGCGGGCCAGATCCTTTGCTGGGGGCTGGATTGGGTTGGCTCTCTTGGGGCCCCGTCGGTCGAGAGCTGCAGTAACGGACAGATCACATTAGCTTGTGCCACTACACCTATGCCGATTCGTTCAGACGAGACGTTCAAGGCCATCGCAGTTGGGCTTTCCTATGCCTGCGGGATCGCAACAGATGGTCACCTGTGGTGCTGGGGCCGAAACTCACTGGGTCAACTTGGAACCGCAGCCGATGAGCTGTGCGGAACGACAGAGGAGGGCTCACCCCGTTGTAGTCGAATGCCGATTCGCATCTCCGAGGTGCCCACGCTTTCCATGGTGACCGCGGGCGCCGACCACACCTGCGGTGTAACCGAGGAAGACATAGGGTGGTGTTGGGGAAGCAACCTCTTCGGCCAGCTCGGGCGTGGAAATGCAGGAGCGATGTCGGAACCACCTGCGCCGGTGTTGGGCGTCCCGGAGTTCCACTCCATCAACGCCGGGACCGATCACACGTGTGGAGTAAGTGCACACGGTGATCTGTATTGTTGGGGAGCCAACTTCGTGGGCCAGTTGGGCACGGGTACGACCGAGAGCGGACTGGTGCCGTTGCTCGTCACTGGCCAAGCTGATACAGGTGGTGGGGGTTGAGTTTCCACCACCCACCGGCGACTTTAATGACGCCAGTCCCGTCACTCCGCAAGTGAAGATACCGCTTGAAAGCGTGTAACGAATAGATAGGGGCCCTCTTGGATGGTCCCTTTTGATCATTTTATTCTTCTCAACCCAGAAACCGTTTCCAGGAGGCCACAATGCGGATTGCCGCTCTGTCGCTAGCTCTCGTCGCCCTCGCGCTGCCACTGGTCGCACAGGAAGGAGAAAGGCCCGCCGGCTGGGAAGTGCGGGTCGACCGTGCCAACGCCGATCCCGCCGAGATCAAGTTCGTCGTCATGGAACCAGGGTGGCACATCACCACCGGGCCCGCTGCGATTTTCTACGACCCTTCACAGACGGCCTCGGGCCAGTATCGCGTAGAGGCTGAGATCTTTCTCTTCGATCCCGGCCAGCGGCACCGGGAAGCCTACGGTGTGTTCATCGGCGGGAACGATCTCGCCGGAGAAAGCCAGGCCTACCTGTACTTCTTGATCCGGAACGACGGCAACTACCTAATCAAGCGCCGACAGGGCAGCGAAACGCCGACCATAACCCCATGGACTCCGCATCCTGCCATCGTCAAATATGACGGTAGTTCCGAGACGGCAAAGAATATCGTCGCAATCGATGTCGGGGCCGAGCGCGTGGAATTCTCTCTGAACGGAGAGCAGGTGGCGAGCCTTCCACGCTCCGAACTGGACGTCGAAGGCGTCGTCGGACTTCGCGTCAACCACAGCCTCAACGTTCACGTGTCCAAGCTGAACATTGAGTCTACTCAGGGAGACACTCAGTAACGCTCACCGAGGAAACTAGCGCCATCGCAGGGGGTGACTCCCAAAGAGTCTCCCCCTTTTGCTTGCGTCCAATCGGCGACACGCCGCTCATGCCACCTGCTGATTGCGTCCAGCGGCACCGAACCTTAGCTTCTCAGGAGACTGTCGCCGGCCTGCTTCAGCAGGGATTTCACGCCTCGAAAACCCAGGGGACCGTTGACAGATGACGAAGCTCTACAAGCAGGAAGAGGACGAGTCGGGCTTGATGCGGCTTGAGGAGGCCAAACCCGAGGACGTCGTCGCCTGGATAAGCGAGCATGATGCCTGGGAGACGGTGCTGCACGCGCAGAAGGATCGAGAGTCCGGCGCCGAGTAGTACCACTTCCGCCCCTTCCCCAATTCAAGCCATGGCGTCGGCGAGTTCTTTCTCGGGCTGCGGTAGCGCTTACGCTCTGCCACTCGCCCGTCCGCAACCACATCCTCAATCGGTTACTGAAATGCGGGTGACTCGTTCCAGCACCAAAAGCGCCAACCAAAGTGAAGATACCCCCCATGGAGCAAGTCGATGAGAGTGTTACGGTGTTGCCTAATTGTGCTCGTATCGTTTCCGTCGCTCGCATCCGCGCAACGGTTTGTGGATGCCGCTGGAAAACCAAGAGTGGCACTGGTCAAGATGCCATACTCCGGCGCCCGCAACGTCCGCGAGATTTCTATTGTCCCCGACTATTTGGAACACGGCGGCATTCAGGACACGCTCGCGCGCATGGGCGTGACACTCAAGCCCATCCAAACCGTGCGGCTAGCACCTGAAGAAGAGAACGATTATGGCGAGTGGCACCGTCTTGGACTCGCCAACGGTCATCTGGCGGACTTCGTCGCAAACAACGTAAGAGAGAACTACCTGTCCGTCGGCCTTCTGGCCAACTGCAGCTCGCTCATGGGTGTGCTCGGCGGATTACAACATTCGGGGCCCACGCGGCGGCCTCTCAGAGTGGGGCTCGTGTTCATCGATGCCCATGGAGATTTCAACATCCCCGAGACCACATTGAGCGGCATGCTCGGCGGCATGCCGGTAGCTGTCTCCGCCGGGATGGCGCTGACCAACCTCCGCCTCAAGTCGGGATTGGACCCCGCACTGCCCACCCGTTACATCGTAATGGGTGCCTTGCGTGACACCGATCCCCTAGAACAGGAGCTGATCGACCGTTCGCAGATCGAACTGATATCGGTGGAAGATCTCCGCACGCGATCCGAGGCCATGCACGCACAGATGCAACGGCTCTCGGGACTCACGGATATCATCTACATCCACATCGACATGGACGTGTTGGATCCCCGGGAAGTGGCTGGCCATCCGCTCACCGTACCGGACGGACCGACCAGCGTGGAGCTGGCAGCCGCATTGACGGAGATGTTTGCATACGAGAAGGTCGCCGCACTCGGGATCGCCTCGACGCCGTCAGGCGACAACGACCCGCAGGGCCGCTCGCTCAACGCCGCGTACAATCTGATCCGGGGAGCCCTGGAGGGCGTGCAGAACCGGCGACCTTGACGGAAGACCGCTAGGGTATCAGGCCGAGCCGTTTGGCAAGGCCGATGCGTTGGAGCTTCCCGGTGGGCCCTTTGGGGATCTTGCCCACGAACACAACCGTACGTGGAACCTTGTATTCGGCGAGATGGGCAGCCGTAAACTCACGGATGTCACGCTCCGTTGCGCTCGCACCCTCAGCAAGCACGACAGCCGCAGCCACCTCTTCCCCCAACTTGTCGTGTGGTAACCCGAAGGCGACGGCCTGTGCAACGGCAGGATGCCTGAGCAATACATCGTCGATCTCCAACGGACTGATCTTCTCACCGCCGCGATTTATGATTTCCTTGAGCCGGCCCGTCAGGAAGAGATAGCCGTCCTCGTCGAAATACCCCTCATCGCCGGTGCGGAACCAGCCGTCGGTGAACGCCTGGGCGTTGGCCTCCGGATTCTTCTCATACGCCTGGATCACCGTCGGGCCGCGGATCACCACCTCTCCACGTTCTCCCTGTGGCAGATGGTGCCCTTCCTTATCCATAATTGACATCTCGATGCCCGTCGCCCGTCCCACCGATCCCGGCTTGGCAACAGCAGGCGGCAACGGATTGCTAGCCATCTGATGAGAGGCCTCCGTCATCCCGTACGCCTCGATCACCGGCACGCCGAACACCCTCTGGGTGTCTTCCAGCACGACAGGTGGAAGCGACGCAGATGAGGAACGCACAAATCTCAGCCGAGCGCGGTCAATAATGCTCGCGTGCCGCTCTGCCCGGGAAACAATGAGCTGGTGCATCGTCGGTACGGCCGTATACCACGTTGGTGTCAGCTCGTCCAACCAATCGAAGAACCTGAAAGCATCGAAACTCGGTGTGCAGGCGAGCGAGCCTCCCGCAGCGAGCGGCGCGAGCAGCGCTGCTACGAGCCCGTGAATGTGAAACAACGGCATGACCGTAAGGCATCGGTCCGCCTCGGTGAGCGACAGACACGCAGTGATGTGTTGTGCCGACGTGCAGAGATTGTGATGGGTGAGTGGCACGATCTTTGGACGTGAGGTGGTACCGGAGGTATGCAGCAGGAGAGCCAAGTCCCCAGCTCGGGCCGGCTCGGGAGCATGATCCGCGACCGGTTCTCCCCGGACGCGTAATCCCAAGTCTCCACCTTCCCCATCCACGCTCAGTCGCAGTGTGCCCGCAGCGGCCGCCGAGCGGGCCTCTGTGGCATCGCCATCTCGAGTGATCAAGGCCTTGACGCCGAGATCGGTCATGTAGTACTGAAGCTCGTCAGAGCGATACTTGGGATTGAGCGGCGCGGCGGCCGCACAACTCGCAACGGCGAGAAAG
>JBDHDY010000209.1:0-18106 GCA_039591275.1 Gemmatimonadota bacterium
ATGACCGTCGCACGGCTCTGTCTCGTAGTGTTGGTGACGAGTCGAAAAGGAACTCCCCGACGCCGGAGATGTGCGATCGTCTCCACGGCGCCGGGGATGGGTCCGTCTGCAGTGTAAAGCGTTCCGTCCAAATCAAACAGAAACGCCGGCGGTGTAGTGCTCAATACTTCCCGAGATACCTGTTGATCTCCCACTGACTCACCATTGCCGAGTACTCGAGCCACTCCTGCCGCTTCGCTTCCATGAAACGCTCGTAGATATGCTCGCCCAGTGCATCGCGAATCACCTGGTTCTTCTCGAGACAATCAAGGGCCTCATGAAGATCCCTAGGCAGCTCATCGATGCGATAACGACGCCGCTCGCGGTGACTCATGGTGAAGATGTTCTTGTTGACTGGATCAGGTGGCGTGAGCTTACGCTCCACACCGTCCAGACCGGCGGCCAACTGAACGGCCAGCGCCAAGTATGGATTGGCGGAAGGATCCGGCATGCGCAGCTCGCAGCGGGTGCTGTGTCCTCGCTTCTCGGGAATGCGGACCATCGGTGAACGGTTCCGCATGCTCCACGCCACATTAGTGGGGGCTTCATACCCAGGGACGAGCCGCTTGTAGCTGTTCACCAGCGGGTTCGTCACGGCGACGAATCCGCGAGCGTGCTTCAGCAAACCCGCAATGTAGGAAAGGCCGACATCCGACAGCTGCCAACGGCCCTCGGCATCGAAGAACGCGTTCGTGTCTTCTCTGAACAGCGACTGGTGCGTGTGCATCCCCGAGCCGTTCGCACCGTGGATCGGCTTGGGCATGAAAGTGGCCGCGAAGCCGTGCCGGTAGGCAACATTGCGCACGATATATCTGAATGTTGCGAGGTTGTCCGCAGTCGTCACTGCGTCAGCGTACTTGAAGTCTACTTCATGCTGTGCTTGTGCTACTTCGTGATGTCCCGCCTCGACCTCGAACCCCAGCATCTCCAGGTCCTTGATGATCAACCGCCTGATGGGCTCTGCCTTGTCGACCGGAGCTAGGTCGAAGTATCCACCCTCGTCGTGAAATTCCAGCGAAGGCTTCCCATCCGTACCCAGATGAAAGAGGAAAAACTCGGCTTCGCACCCCGCCATCATCTCGTACCCGAGCTTATGGGCCCGCTCCACGACTTCCTTCAGCGCAAGCCTAGGGCAGCCGGGAAACGGTGTGTTGTCCGCGTTGTAGATGTCACAGATCATCCGGGCAACGCGACCACCTTCATCATCGTACGGCATGACCCGGAAGGTGTTGAGGTCCGGTTTCAGCAGCATGTCGCTCTCCTCGATCCGTACGAATCCTTCGATCGAGGAGCCGTCGAACAAGATGTCCCCCGCAAGTGCCTTTTCGAACTGACTCCGAGGTACTTCGACATTCTTGTTGATTCCCGTCACATCCGTGAATTGGAGGCGCAAGAAATCGACATCGAGTTTCTTGGTCAGCTCCAGAATCTCGTTTGCAGTGGCTCCGGCTGTGTCGAGGATCGCGTTGCTTATGCGAGGCTTGTCGTTGGTGGGTACGGTCACGGGCGCATAGGGTGGCACGAGCGTCTCCTTAGCTTTTACGGCCTTCATTTGACGTGGATGTTGCGGGGGCTGCGGCCGGAAACCTACCCCTGGGACCGGGCAGATTAGACCTGTCAAGCATGGTAACACCAATATGCCGCGGCGTCAAGAAAAATGCGCATTTCATGCAAAAAAGGCGGCATTGAGGACAACAAAAGGCTAGAAATCTGGCTTCATGGCTTCATAATAACGCATCCACGGCAAGTTCTGCGCATCAGCCAACGTCCTGAAAAAGGCCCTGGTTGAGGGCCCGTGGTGTAACCGACGTTGGGGGGCGGGGTCAGGAGAGAGCGTCCAGCAGGTTCCATAGTTCCTGGGCGGAAAAGCCCGAGAATCGCATCCCCACGTCCTTCTCGGACCACTCCAGGAAGATCCAGCTGGAAAGGCGATGTAGGTCCCCACAGATAAAGTGGATCCGGCCGCGAAACGCGGGGACACTCTCGTCCCACACGGTTTCGAGGAGTACATCCCAACGGTTCTCTCCCCGTTGTAGCTCGCCCATCTGACGGGCTTTGATGGCCGTCAGGGGCGGATCGAAGGCCTTGGCTTTCGGGGCCCTCGCATCATCTGCAGGCATGGGCGCTACAGTAACCCCGGGCCGATGGACACGCTAGCGCACTCGTTTGCCCAGGCCCCCTCAGGCGATACATTGCATTCTGATTTTTCGGAGCACTTATCGATGCAGGGTAAAGCAACTAAATGCCCCAGCTGTGGGCACCAAACCTCAGGCAAATTCTGCAATAACTGTGGGGCACCCTTGGCGCAGGTACGCTGTTCGAAATGCCAAGCCACACTGAGCCCCGGCGTGCGGTTTTGCCACGCCTGTGGCACGCCCCTCGCGGCCAAGCCCAGCGGAAGCGGTGACAAACTGCCGTGGATCATCGCGGGATCGTTGGCCGTAATCATCGTCGTGGTGATAGGGGTGCAGATGGGCGGGGGCGGCTCCCCGCCGCCGGCAGGCAGCGGAGTTCCCGCTAGCCAGCAGCCGGCGTCGGACCTGAGCGATATGCCACCCAGAGAACAGGCCGATCGCCTGTTCAATCGCGTCATGGCAGCACACGAGCGTGGCGATTCGGGGGAGGTCGGCTTCTTCAAGCCGATGGCCGTGCAGGCCTACGCCATGCTGGGAGGGCTCGACCATGACGCCCGCTACCACGTGGGTCTCATGCATGCGGTGACCGGTGACCCCGCGTCCGCCAGGATACAGCTCGATTCCCTAGCCCAGGAAGCCCCCAATCATCTCCTGGCCTCCATGCTGCGGGCTACTCTCAGCCAGCTGGATGGCAACGACCAGGAGCTGCGTAGAGCCTACCGCGCATTCCTGGACGCGCATGACGCCGAAATGGCGAGCGCTAAGCAGGAGTACATGGATCACCAAGGGGCCATTCAAGCGTTTCGAGAACAGGCGCAGCGCGCGCTGGCCGACGGCTCCCAATAGATGCCCACCATCCGGGTTGCCCATAGTCCAGATTCCGATGACGCATTCATGTTCTGGGCGCTGGCGACCGACAAGATCGACACCGGCGACCGCCAATACATCCATGAGTTGGCGGATATTGAGACACTCAATCGGCGGGCTCTGCGGGGTGAGCTGGAGGTCACGGCGGTCTCGATACACGCTTACGGCCATCTCACAAAGACCTACGCCCTGCTTCCCCACGGCGCGTCGATGGGAGACAGGTATGGGCCCAGGTTGGTGGCGAGAACGCCCGGGCCGTCGGGCGAGGCCGATGTCCGTCAGCAGATCGGCGGCAAACGCGTGGCCATCCCCGGCGAACTCACCACGGCTTTTCTTGCCCTTCGCCTGTTTCAGCCGGATTTTGAGGCGGTGACCGTGCCGTTCGATGAGATCGAAGAGGTTGTGGAAAGCGGTGAGGTAGACGCTGGACTACTGATTCATGAGGGACAGCTCACCTACGCCGGCCGGGGCCTCAACCTCTGGCTCGACCTGGGCGAATGGTGGTTCGGCGAGACCGATGGCCTGCCGCTGCCGCTCGGGGGAAACGTCGTTCGGCGCGACCTGGGCGAGGACCTAATTAGGCTCCTATCCCGCGACCTGCGGTCGAGCATCGTCTACGGCCTGGAACATCGGGACGAGGCCTTGGAGTACGCCCTGCAGTTTGCCCGCGGGCTCGACCGAGGCGACGCAGACGCATTCGTGGGGATGTACGTCAACGAATACACCGTGGATTACGGGGAGCGGGGTCGGAAGGCGGTCAGGCTCCTCCTCGACAGGGCAGCGAACGCCGGCTTCCTTCCCGAGAGGGCGACGGTGACCTTCGTCGACGACGGATTCACGAGCTGACCAACGGTCCCCGGCGCCCCGCCTACGTGCCGGAACATCCACGCCGACCAACGATGGTTGCCAAGGTCCCTTTCCGTGCAATCGCACAATCTGCCGGTAGTTCTTCGAGGATGTGGCTAGGGTGGGGAGGCTCTTCTGGAGCGCTGGAACGCCGTGAGTCATCTCACTGCGCCTAAACCGCTACGTCTTCAATGTTTACGAGGTACAGCGCGGGTCAAAAAAAGACCCGGGGCCAAGATGACACCCGGGCCTGTGGTCGAGGCAACGCCGCCGTCAAACGCCACACACGACCACACGCGCCACACACGACCACACGAAATTTTCTTGATCGAAGCGAGCATCGAGCTCATTGTGCTTCGCTTGGTAAGTAAACAGTCGGCTTCAGCTTTTGGTTCCCCCGGAGTTCCCGAGTCCGAGGTGGCAGGCCGACTGCCGACTCGAAATCGGCGCGATGTCGCCAATGTGCCCTTGCCCATGCGATCCATTTTTGCATTACCATCGTTCTCTCCTTCACCCATCGCAGCCCCAGCGGCGGCGATCCATTCGCGGTCTTTTCCTCTCTTTACTGGATTAGATGCAAATTGGCGCCACATGGTTGCAGGATCGTGGCAGGGGGTGTGGGATCTAAGGATACCGGCGGAGCCGGCCCAGACGCGAAGTGGCCAGGGATTCAGCCACCGCCCCACGCTGCAGAACGATCTTGGTGTTGGCAGCTCCCCAACCGATGCCCGTCGGTCCGATGCGAATGGCTGGTCGGGAGGCCGTCAATCGGACGCCGTGCCGCGCCGGTCCGGGCACTTGGAGAAAGACGGAGTCCGCGGTACCCTCCGCCACGCCCCGCAGCCATGAGGCCGAGAACTCAATGCGCACTCGGCTTCGGTGATACACTGCCCACAACCTGGCTGTGCGGTACGTGGCGCTCACCTCCACGGCAGCCCGGCGCACAGACAACCGATCTATCTGGCGTGCAAGGCTCGGAAATCCGAGGGCTGCTACCAGCCCAACTAAGATCATCGCAATGAGGAGTTCGAGGAGCGTTAATCCACGGATCATGCACCTACGATGGCCTGTTCTTTCGGAGAAGCAGTACCACATTCGCGCGGACACGGACCGCCAATCGCGGGTGCGCTCCGCTCCATCCCACCATCTCGGGTGTCTTGCCCTCCCGTTCCACGGGACGCATACTCATAAGCTCCAGCCAGGACCGTTCACTCGAGTACTCTATGCACCGACCTGAGCCCGACCCAAGCGGCGCTTTAAACAGAGGGGATCCGGCGGACCTGCACGAGCCGTTCCTCGAGAGAGCTACAAAGAGCGGAGCCGAGAAGACGAATTGCGCACTTGGCGCCTTCCTCGCTTTGCGCGTAGTGGACCGGCTGGCGGGCCTCACCGCCGATTGGCGTGAGGTCTCCGATCAGATTCAGAGTGCATTGAGGTATCTGCAGGGCCTGCCGCCGGAGTTTGCGGAAGTGGGACACCTCGACAACATTCTACGTGCGGCAGAGGCAGCCCACGACACCGAGCAGTTCGAGCCGCTCTGGTCTACGCTCTCGACGTTTGCGAACTGGTTGGAGCGCAGGCTCCAGTTGGGCGAATCGCTCGACGTGCTGGAAACGGCGTTGCGCGTGTCCAAGGGCCGTGATGAGGCAGCGACGGTCGCGCTTTTCTTGCACCGGGGACGGGTTCTCAGGATGGCGGGGAGGCTAACCGAAGCTACGGCGTCCTACGCAGCGGCTGGCAACATGGCAAAGGAGTATGGGGATACGCATAGCGAGCTCCTCAGCCGTATCGGTAGGGGAATAGTCCTTCAGAAGTTGGGCAATCTCCCCGGTGCCGAGGAGATACTCGACGAGGTCCGGCGGGACGCGGAGCAGTTGAGCGACCGCGACGCAGAGGCTAGGGCGAACCACGATCTAGCGGCCACGTACATTCGGCAGGACCGCGCGGCTCGTGCCGTCATCTTTGCATTCCGGGCATTCCAACTGTACCACGAGCCCGTGCAGAAGGAACGCGCGCTATCAGATCTCGGTGTAGCGCTACAGATGCTCGGGCACTACTCGGCCGCCCGCGACGCATACGAGCTGGTTCTTGCGGGAGACCTGTCACTGGAGGTCCGCCTCAACACGATGCTTGAACTACTCGAGTTGGCGGCCCTCACTCAAGATCGGGTCTCGTTCGAGAGACTGCGCCGCGAGATAGAGGGAGCCGACATTGAGCTTCCCCCAGATGCTCGTGTCGACTACGAAATCAAGATGGGTGTCTCGCTTGCGTCGTTCGGCAAATGCCGCAAGGCGGAGCGCTATCTCCGCCGCGCGATCCAAGACGCCGAGGAGTATAACCTGAACGATTACCTCTTCCGCGCCGAGGCCGCTTTGAGGGAGCTACACTCCGGCCAAAGGCCGGAGGTGCCTCCGGCCGGGAACGTTGACTGGGCCAGCCGCTATCCTGATGTGGTGGCAGTGGCCGACCAGCTGAGTGCGCTCCGAGTCGGGACTTACGTCCCCGAGCCCTGAACCTGGTCGTACTGGCGGTCCGCATCGCGCGGGCCGGTGAGATCGGTGCAGGCAGCTGTGCTGAGAACAAGCGACACAAGAATGGCCCAGACTGCGAAACGAGTGCGACGGGTCATTGGTGGCCTCCTCACCTTTAAGGGTTGTTCCGCCCGACCCTTGAGCAGAGTCTTCAAATTGAGGGGGCTGCGCACAGCCGGTTAGTGCGTTTTTGAGACATCGTAGGGCGGTATTGGGACATTCATGCTCATTCTCGCGGCGGTTCCACACTCTTTGAAGGACCGGTTGAGCGCCGCCGCCCGGTCCCCATTCGAACTCATGTCAGTGCCGTCATGGGAGGAGGTCGTGTCTGCGATCCTCCGGCTCCCGGTGGAGATGGCCGTACTCGATCCAGCGCTCGAGGACGAGCTGCATACGTATGAGATCGAGCGCCTCCGGGTCCTATTCCCGTCGCTGCCGATCGTCCTATACACGAACCTCTCGGCCCGGGTCGCTCCGGCGTTGCTGCGCTTGGGCCAGGTGGGGATCCGACAGGTAGTGGTGGCGTGGCACGATGACCACCCGCAGAGACTACGGGATTTGCTCACCTCGGAGGCGGCCCAATCGGTCTCCCAGCGTCTCCTAGGGGAGCTTCAGGACCTCATCACTGCGTGTCCCAAGGAACTCCGCTGGGCTATCGAAACCATGATCCAGGAACCAGCGGAGGTGCAAACCGTTCAGGCGCTGGCCAAAAGAGCTCGCATGGACCGGCGAACGTGCCTCCGGTGGTTTGCCCGCGCACAGCTACCTCCGCCCAGCGTCATGTTGATGGTCTTGCGTGTGGTGTACGCGCATAGGTTACTCAACGATCCGGGATACACCGTGGAGGACGTGGCGGCCAAGCTCGGATATCACCAGACCCGTTCCTTTGCGCAAAACGTCAAAGAGGTCTTCGGCATGACTCCGAGCGAGCTTCGCGTTTCACTGAGTCCGGAGGCAGCTATAGCAACGGTGCGGAAACGCTACTTCCTGAACGGACTGGCAAACGTTTCCTGAGCACGCAACTGAACCGCGACCCGAGAAGCGACTCCAAAGCACCACCTGAACGGACTCCTTTCGCCGCCGATGACCGCCGCTCCACCTGCAGATCCGCTAAGCACTCTTCGAGAGTACCGAAAGCTCGGGCCCTGGAACCTGAGGGACCTCGCCTCCGTAGCCGGCGCTCTGTTGGAGGCCTCGGGGGTTCGGCCCACTAACGCCGCTGCAAGCGTACGTCCGAGCCAACGGACTATCCGCTACTACGTGACCAGAGGATTAGTCACGCCACCTGCCGGCCGTGGCACGGGGGCCACCTACTCGTACCGGCATCTGCTACAAGTACTGCTCATCAAGATTCGCCAGATGGAAGGGGTTTCGCTCACCACGGTAGTGACAGAACTCGAAGACCAGACCGGAGACGCCATCGAACGACGAGTGGCCGTTGCGTTGGGTCCTGGCATACCCATACCCAGTCTCCTGGCACTCGGTAGCACCACCGTTGCCAGAGGTCGTGCCGGCCAAGCCATGCATATCTGGAACACCTTGGCCGAAGGACCGTACGACGACCTCGAGGACACTGAGCGCCGTTTTGCCACCACCAAGTGGCACCGGATTCCAATTGTGCGAGGGCTCGAGCTCCATGTCCACGAGGGACACCCCCTCGCCTCGCATGCCATGGAGAGTCGCGAAATCGCAAAAGCTGTGCGACTCGCCATCAACCGCATAATGCTCGAATCGCAATAGGAGCAGCGCATCGCTCTTTTCTGCACCAAGGCTGCGCAAGAATCGGCTGCTCCCTCCGTATATGCCTCGTTAAGTTTCGATTATGGCAACCCCAACTGACCTTCGATCTCTTCGCGTGGGCGCGCGAGTGGAAGAAACGTTGTTGGTGCTCGATGTGACCGTGCGCACGACTAACAGCGGCGATCCCTACACCGTCCTGAACCTGGGCAACAGTCTCGGCCAACTGCAGACAGCACCGTTTTGGCTGGATCAGCAGGAAATGGTGACGGGCGTTCAGCGAGGACATATCGTGCAGGCAATCGGCGAAGTCACGACTTTCCGAGATCAGCCGCAACTGTCAGTGAACTCACTGAGACTCCTCCCGTCAGACGCTGTGGATCCCACCACGTTGCTGCCTTCTGTCGGACCAGTCGATCGCTATTGGGCAACTATCGACGGTTGGCGCAACGAGATCGCTGGGCCGCGGCTCAAAGGAGTGTTGAACCTTTTCTACGAGGACGCAGACTTTCGACGGCGGTATGAGCAATGCCCTGCGGCCGTGCGCGGTCACCACTCGGCGCTCGGTGGTTTGCTCATGCATACCACCGAGGTTGCGGCCATTGCACGGGCCATCGCGCGCGTGCGGGGGGCGAATTCGGACCTCCTCCTAGCGGGCGTCTTGCTGCACGACATTGGGAAGCTCGAGAGCTATCGCTGGGACGGCATCTTCGAATACACCGACGCCGGCCGTCTAGTGGGCCACGTTGTGCTGGGCGCGCTGATGTTGGAGCGGAGACTCAACGAGGAACCTGAGCCCCCTTGTACCACCGCCGAGCGTCACACCCTCCTGCACTTAATTCTCTCACACCACGGACAGTTGGAGTTTGGAAGTCCGGTTCGCCCGATGACATTGGAGGCAGAGGCACTTCATTGGGCGGACAATGCGAGTGCAAAGACGGCTAGCCTAGCGGAGGCACTCCAGGAGGCGAAGAACTTCCCAGAGGGAGCAACGGTCTCCACACCTCAGTGGACCTTAGACCGTAGGCGGGTCTATCGAGATACATGTGATTGGGGTGTGAGCAGCGGCGGGGAAGAACCACAACCCGAACCACCGGGCGACCAGATCAATGCGTAAAAAAAATAGAACGGCCGGAATCCGAAGATCCCGGCCGTCCTCGCATCGGCTACCCGGAGCCAGGGGATTAACTCCCTCTGTTCTTCTTCCTGCCGCCGCCGCGATTGCTTCGTCGCAGTAGGGCGGCCAGGAGCTCCGGCTTCCATCCCCAAGCGGCGTGGCCAGGCCGCAAGGTTCACCAACGCGGGCGCTGCGGTCAGGTTGGGTCGCGGACCAACCTTTCGCACTGCACGCCGAGGCACCAATTCGGCGTGGGTGGGGCGCGCGACTGGCCCCCCCTGTTCGAGCCGAAGTGATCACCCGGATCACAGGCCGCCTGAGCCCTTTGGTTGCGTCGGCGTCCTCCCCGGAACTTTCGCTCGAACTGGCAACCCAGGGCGTTTTCGGAACGTGGGTTCCGCCCTTCCCCCGAGCGCCGTTGAGCACAATATAGGAGCACTCCAAAATCGCGCAAGTGCCGATGTTTCTTCGGGTTACGCCATTCCGTGTTCATTAATTGTGGATCACTAACAGCGTCTCGGACATGGTGTTCGAGCCCTTTTCCACGTGATGTGGACTTGTTGATCACCAATAACAAACAGCTTCAACACGCCAGCTGCGCCGACGGCAGGGCGAGTTGAGAAAGGGTTCGCCGCGAAATTGACGAGTTCTGGGGCCAGGGGAAGAGTTGAGAGCGGTAAGCGATGCGGCCGGAGGGAAGGATTTAGCGGAGCTTGAGCCGAGTTATCCCGCCCCGCCGACCTCCTGGTAGACATACGGCTCTCCAGCGGCGACCGGACGGAACAAGAATCCGCCGGCGGTGGTGGCGAACCATCCGGCCAGCAGGTGATTGGAAACGTCAGGGGCGAACAAGAATCCGCCGGCGGTGGTGGCGAACCATCCGGCCAGCAGGTGATTGGAAACGTCAGGGGCCGGGTCACGGAACAGTGCTGACATCCACCGCCGTACGTGCCGCAGTAGCGGTGCTCGTTTCGATAGCAAGGACAGCACCGCTCCAACGCCCAGTGTCGCTCTAAGGAAGTGTGCAAGCACATGCGCTCGTTGGGCGAACTCATACGCCCTGACTCCGGGCTCGTCGTAGAGCAGAGAACCCTCGTAGGGATCGGCTGGCGGCGCATCCATCCGGGGACCAAGATATAGAAAGACGCGGCGCCCCTCCTTTAACCGCTCCACAACCGCTGCAGCCGTCTCAGCTCCCAGCCTGGCCGCATGCAGCAGATCGTCGTCGTCGAGAATCCCCACAGCCCGCGTCCACTCCAGCGCCGAAAGCGCATTGAGAAGAGGGCATCCCATCTCTTCATCAAATGCAACGATACGAGGGGCCTCGCCGGCCCGCGCGAAGAAATGGCCAAGTGCTTCAGCCCGGTCGCTGAAGGTGTGGATCGATCTCTCACTCACGTGTGACACGTCCATCCTGACGACACCCGTGGATTGGGTCTCATGACAACTTAAGCTATTCATGGGCGCCTGTCGGAAGAAGGTCGGTACGGACCTTGCTCTCTTGGGGTGTGGAACCTCAAGGAGTGGCACTCGTGAAGCCCTTATGGAGCATCTTGATCGCCCTGCTACTCCTCCCTACGTCGGGGAGCGCTCAGGGTTTACGCCAAGTCCCGCAACGCTTTGCGTACATCCAACCGATCGGGCTGGCGTTAGGGATGGGCTATGCAGGACTCGAATTCGCCGTCGGCCGGACCACCAGTGTCGAGATTGGCGGCGTGGGGGTGTACTCGGAAGAGGACGGGATCAAAGTGTACGGGGGGGGACCGGGCATAGGCATTCGACAGTACTTTGGCCAGGGCGAAGCGGCCGGAGTAGTCATCGGAGGCCGGGCCGACGGGATCTTCTTGTGGGGTGACAATTTCGATGCGCAACGCAGGTTCCTGGGCGTTGGTGGCCTCGCCGAGCGGAACAATGAGTTTTACGTAGGCCTCGGGATGATGATGGGATACCGTTGGGTCACAGCGTCAGGATTCTTTGCTGAGCCACTCGTGAGCTTTGAGTTCCTGATAGGTCCAGACTCCATCGTACCCGGGTCTCAGGACGCCCTAGACAGAGTCGGCCCATCGATCGGCGTTGCCTTTGGCTGGGCGTGGTAACACGGGAGCAACCGACAGAGGTGCAGCAAAACCTGTTGGCAGAGACGGGCTCATTCCACAAATTCGTGAACGGGTGTCGCCGATAGTCTCCCTTGCCTCAGGGGCGAGAGAGAATCATCCTTCCGTGCGATGCAATCCGCGACAAACCAGCGAACGATGGGCTTTTGTCCGCACCGGGCAACCCTACGACTAGCATTTGCCACCAGTGCGCTTGCCCTCCTAGCTAGCGCCCCCTCACTACAGGCACAGTCCAGCGACTCGTTGTTCGGGCGATGGGTGGGAACACATGGGGGCCGCCCGCTGTTCTTCGACTTCTACGACGACAGCATGCTGGTCGTCAACGATCGCTACCCCGTCAACTACACCCATACCCGAGATTCCCTGCGGGCTTACGGTGACACTTCGTTTGCCGTTCAGTACATCTTCTCGCTCGGCCGGCTGCTGAACCGCCGACGGCGCGTGGGTGACAATGTCGCCTCAAGACCTCCTCGCGCGCCCATTGCACGGAACTTGGTACAGCGATTTGGGGGACGGGAACCGCATTATTCTCTATCTGCAACGCGGCGGGCCGGCGCGGTGGCGTATAGTTCCTGGTGGCTCGTGGACAGTCGGTGAGTGGGAACGTCAGGCGCGCAGTATGATGTTCACTTGGATGCCGGATTCAATAGTGTGGCAGGGGTTCTATGACGCTCCGAGGGCCCTGATCCTCGAGGAGGATGTGTCACCTAGCGGCCTGACTATTTTCCGCCGCCTGATTCGCTGAGCTTGACCCGCCTCATATAACCTTCACCGGGTTGAGAATCCCGCACTGTCTTGCGAACGCTGCTTCCGCCTGCGAGACATGCCCTTCCACCCCTTCAAACATCACATCTGCATACTTCACGTTTGGCTCGAGATTGCCGGTGAATCGCCGGACCATCACGAGCGCCCTGGTCACCTCACAATACTCCACCCGTGCATCTGTGTGACCGGAAATGAGAAGGTCACGGGTCGTCCAACACGAACAGCGATTCGAGAATGCGTGGACTGAGAAAGGCACGAAGGTGCAGGTCGGTCCGGATGGCCTCGAACAATTTCATCAACCTCTCGGTTGCACCTGGTCGCGGATAAAAGCGAGCCGCTTCTGCCGCGGCGCCGACGAATGCGTGGTGAGCTCCGGGGATGAGGTACCGTGCGAAGACTGGCCAACCGTCGGGAGGGTGACGCTCCGCAAGAGCGAAGAAGGCAAAATATCGTCTGGCGAGAGGAGCGGCCTCGTCCGCTACCACCGTGCGTAGACCGGCGTTTCCAAAGCGCTGTGCCACCAACGCGGCTGCTGTCGCGTGCTGGAGCCGCTCGAGCTCCGGTCCACGAAAGGTCCTCAAGCGCACCGCAGCCGCATTCTGCTGGGCCATCAATACAGGAAGGCGGTCCAACAATCGAAGGAGGAGGCCGTCAACCTCGTCCAGGCCGCGCTCCCACAACCTGACATCCCTCCGCCATGCAGGTGCCAGGGCGCTCCATCCCATTTCGCTGCACCCCACAGCCCCCCAGTGGGTTTCAAATCCCTCAGGGGAACGAGCCTGCAACAGGCCACGGAGCGCTTCGGCGAAGCCAAATATCGATTCAGGCATGGGCCTCGTTCGGGGTAATGTACACCGCGGTCTCGTCGCGGCGAACGCGATCACATGCTGCCAAGCCGGCCATAGGACACAGCTGAGCCTGCTGTGCCTATATTGTATCCCGAGAACGCCCAGACTAACGTGGCCCATTCGCGAAAGTCAACTCGGAGTCCAACGCCTTGGTGAGACGAGCACGACTAGGGCTCATGCAGTGCCTTTCCGTTGCGTTGCTCCTCATGGGATGCTCCGGTGGATCGGACCCGATTCTCATCGGGATTGCAGGCCCCATGGCGGAGCGACGAGGCATTTCGGCACGGCGCGGGGCTCAGCTGGCAGTCGAAGAGATCAATGGCGCCGGCGGGATCGAGGGACGGCCGCTTGCCCTTTTGATCAAGGATGACAGCGCTCGGGTAGACGCAGCAGTCCGCGCGGCCCGGGAGTTCTACGAGGACCAGCGCGTGGTGGCACTGGTAGGACATCTCCGGAACGAGACGACCCTGGCGACAGCGCCGATTTACAACGCCGGAGACGATCCCCTTGTGGAGTTCTCCGTATCTGCCCGAACTCGAAACATGACTGGAGTAGGGCCCTTCACGTTTGGGGTTGGCCCGACCTACCAGAGCCAGGGCGAGCGTCTCGCCGATTGGGCCCGTGTGCGGTTGGGCGCCGACCGAGCCGCAATTCTGTACCGATCAGACGACGACGGTCGCAGTATTCGTTCGGTGTTCTCGGCGACCTTCCAGGAGCGAGGGGGCACTCTGGTGGCGGAGCACCCTCACGTTCCTGGTATGTCCTCCCTGGCACCGTTTTTGGAATTGCTGCGAACTCGCCGCACGGCCGAGGTCCTGGTCATTGCCGGCGCAGGGTTAGACGTGCAGAGCATTCTCACCCTAGTGGACTCGTTTAATCTCGGGATCCCCATTCTTGGCGGGAGCGGACTCTCAGAAATCGATGACTGGACGACCTCGACCCAGCAGATCTTCATTGCCAGCCACTATGTATCTGACCGGGAAGGGCCCGCGAATGCGGCGTTCGTGAACTCGTTCCGCACTGCCTACGACGGGCGGTTTCCGGATCACTGGGGAGCAGGGGCATACGACGCCGTCCATCTCCTTGCACGAGCGTTGGGGGAAGTAGGCCCTGCTCGAGCGCGGCTACGTGATTACCTGGCCCGCGTCGGAACAGACCTGCCATCATTCACGGGCGTGACCGGGACGATCACATTCGACGAGAACGGAGCAGGCGTGGCCTGGAACGTCGGCCTGAGCACCGTTTCGAACCGGCGGTTGGTCAGGGTAACAGGTCAATGAGGCAATCTGCGTGGCTCAGCACCCTGCGGGCGCGCATTCTTTTCGGCGAGTGGGCGCTGGTGGCGGGAATCGTGGCCATCGCATTCGTGGGAGTTGGTGCGTTACGGACGGTCAGGGTCTCGGTTTCAAGGGAGCTGCAAGTCAGCGCGCAGGTCTCCGAAACAACCGGGGCGATGGTCGCCGCCCTCTTTGACCAAATCCGAAACGCCGAGCAGTATCTCGCGGACGGCTCTTCCGCAGCGCGATCCAGGTCCCGCGCCGCTGGGGATCTCGCTTATGACCGCGAGCTTGGATTGCGTGTGTTATCCGGACTCAGTGAGGAAGATCGACTCAAAGTCCACCGCATTGCCGAGGTCCACGGCCGCGTTGAAGCTTGGTACAGCCAAGCCCAGGTGTTAACCGATCTCGGGAGGCAGGGCGAAGCCGCAGAAGCAGCCGCGTCCGCAAGGACTTTGGCCACCGAACTCATCAACGGCGTCCAACAGTTTTCCGCCGAGCAGGCTACTCGGTCCGTGGGAACCGCCGCACTCCTGGCCACCACGGCGCGTGGGCGCGAAACATTGATCTGGATCGTGTTGGTTGCATCTGTGGTGGCAGGCGCGGTGATCGGCCTCTTGACCCTCCGGTCCGTCGAGACGCCCCTCAGTAAGCTGGTGACGGCCGCCAAGCACATTGGTGAAGGTGACATCGATCCGATCACATTGGGACCCATTCCCTCAGAACTCGTAGAACTAGCGGCGGCCATCAAGCAAGTCGGCGCGCGAATGCGCGGCGTTGTTGCAGACGTTATCGAGCAAAGTGATCGCATCGCGTCGGCGGCGGCCACTCTCTCCGCGACGAGCCGGGAACTCGCAGCAAGCGGCGAGACGGTCTCCAACTCCATCACCGACCTTGCCGAAAGGTCACGAACACAGGCGACGTTTGTTGAAAAGAGTGAAGAGGCTACAACACAGCTTCGCGAGGCTGCCGAGGCGAATGTGGAGGTGGCGGGTCGAGCAGCTGACGTTGGTGCGGAGGTCCACCAACTCGCGGCGAAACACCGGGAGGATGTTGCGTCCACTGGAACCGCGCTCCTCGATCTGGGCCGGTTGGTCGAAATGAGCGCCATACAGGTTGGGGAACTCGACAACCTTTCAGAGTCGATCAATGACTTCGTCGATCTGGTAAGAGAAGCTTCGTCACAAACCAACCTTCTCGCCTTGAACGCAGCCATCGAAGCCGCGAGAGCAGGCGAAGGCGGCCAGGGTTTCGCTGCCGTGGCGGAGGAAGTGCGTCAGCTAGCAGACTCCAGCGCCGAAGCAGCGGAACGAGCAGCCGAAACGATAAAAAGCATTCGCGGACAAGTGGCAGAGGTGTCGTTCACCATGGGAGACGGCAGACACCGTGTACGCGGCATCGAGTCAGTTGCAGAGGAAGCTTCCACTGCTCTCAGTGAGATCGTGAAGGTCGTACGCGAGATCGAATCAACAGTCCAGCTCGTTGCGCAAGGAGCGCGCTCAAATCTGGAGCGCGCCGATCAAGTCAGAACATCCCTTCACGACATGCGGGACGTCGCCCGTGGATACACGACGTCGAGTGAGGAGGCGTCAGCAGCAGCGGCGCAGCAGTATACGTCGGTTCAACAAATCGCGCAGCAAGCGGACGAACTGAATCTCGCCGCACAACAGCTGCGCGCTATGGTGGAAGGATCTGGAGACTAGCGTGCCCGCTTCGCTTTCCCCACCTTCTTCGCGGATTTGGCCGGCGTCTTGGTAGACTTGCTCTTCTGAGCGGTCGCTTTCTTTTTCGCTCCGACCTTCTTCTTGGGCGCCTTCTTTGCAGAGCTCTTCTTGGACGGGCCCGCCGTTGTCTTTCGCTTTGACTCTCCTGCTACGGCCTTAGCGACTCTCTTAGCCTTCGCAGCGCGCTTCTTGGCCCCCGCACCCTTCACTTGATCCAGCAGTTCTCCGCCCTCGTCGGCCCCGAGCAAACCTCTGCGTACAGCGTATTGAACCAACTCCTTGGCGTCTTCCTCCCGAAAGTCACCCAAGCGCGCGCCGGCGCGGATCATCCCAACGAGTGCGTCCGCCACTGGACTCCGGAGCACATTCGCAATCCCCGGAAGCGACTCGATGAGTGAAGAGATTTGAGAACCGCGCATCTGCGCCATGGACCATTCCTACGTCGTTTGTTCGGAGCGGCAACCTAGTGGGGCGGGGACCCCACGTCAAGCGGGTCTGCTCGCCACAACATTCACATAAGTTATTTAAACACAATTAGTTATGGTCGTCGCATCAGTTTGCCGGGTTACGGAGGACCCGATTCTGAAGCCTGGCGCTTGCGAAATCCGGGCAAGGGCCAAGCTCCGAGAACCAGGGACCGCAAAACCGTAATGGGGGTTGCAGGCAGGATTCGTGAGGCAGGCCCGGAGCGGGCCGCCGTGTCGGTGCGTCGCGGAGCCGGAGCGACGCCAATCGTTCGACGTGAAACTCTGGATCCTCAGATGCCTACGACTGCGTCGACCTGCTACACTCGGCCGGCTGTAGCGTCGCCTTCAGCTCGAGGGAGCACGCTCTGCAGCACGACGTCGAGATCGGAGCCGCCTGGGAGCTCGCCGTCGCACCCTACATTCCGACTGAGAGAGCAACTCTCCTACAACGGTCCTGGTCCGCCGATCGATGGGCATGTCAAGGTGAATCTCCAGCAAGTAATCAGCCGAATCGGCTCCTCGCCCTTCGAGTACGAAACCCGCAGAGACGGGTCGGACGGCGTCAATCTCCAGATCGGCCACGGTGACGTAGTCGTCTGGCGGATTCGGGGTAGCCATGGGCACCCTCCCACTAAATCACCACGCCATGCCAAGTGGCGTGTCGTGCGGCTCTTGCATAAAGTATCCCCGTTTGCCACAAATCCTCAAGCTGGCTAGATTGAATTCCCTAATAAAACTGGAGTGGCCGTGGGACGCCGGGGTGTTAAGGAGTACCGGGCCGAGGAGGCACTGCAGCTCATCCTCGCCGATCGTGATCAAGAGCCCGTAGTCTGTCCATCCTGTGGACATCCGGAAATAGACCGAACGCCAAAACACCGCCTGTCGGGTCGCCGTTGGAACCAACATCGGCACGTGACCCTCAAATGCAGGGAGTGTGGACGGCAGGCTGTCTATGTTCCGCGCAATGTGACACAGCCGTCGCATCCGGAGCTAACGGTGTAATGGGAAAGAGGGGCATCTAACGAGTGGCTGGTGACGCCATACAGATGATGGGGACGGTTAAGGAGGTCCTCCCCAACACGACCTTTAGAGTCGAACTCGAAAACGGGCATGAAGTGCTGGCCTACGTTTCGGGCAAGATGCGCAAGAACTACATCCGTATTCTGCGCGGCGATCGCGTCGCCCTCGACCTTTCTCCGTACGACCTCACACGAGGCCGCATCACCTACCGGTACAAATAGGCTCTCGCTGACGGTCAATCGACCGGAGTAAGCGACCACCGCTCGAACTCCGTCGACAAGCTTACGTCTGCTGCCGCGGTGCACCCGGCAGCTCGCGCCGTATCCAGAAAATCCATCAGAGCATCCCACCGGCCCACACGTAGCTTCAGCAGGTACCCGTCCCGACCGCTCACGCGGTGACACTCCAAGACGTCCGGCGACGCCTTCCACTCCTCAATCAAGCGGTCGACCGCTGCGGCAGGACCTGGACGCAGCCGCACGAAAGCCAGCCGCCCGCGCCCCACTATCGACGGTGCCACCTGGGCGTGGTAACCCGTGATCACCCCGCGCTCCTCCAATCGTCTGACCCGCTGGAACGCTGCCGCTGAGCTGAGCCCGACAGCCTCTCCTAGGTCCTG
>JBDHDY010000210.1:0-5865 GCA_039591275.1 Gemmatimonadota bacterium
GATCGATCGTGCTCCGCGGTGCTGCGACGTAGAAAGGAAGGTCGTGCGCCTTGGCAAGGAGCGCCAAGCCGTACGTTCCGATCTTGTTGGCCACGTCACCGTTGGCCGCGATGCGATCGGCACCCACGATGACCAGGTCGACGCGCCCCTGTGCCATTGCCGTGGCCGCAGCGCTATCGACGATGACCCTGGACGGTATCTCTGCTCGCTGGAGCTCCCAGGCGGTGAGGCGCGTGCCCTGCCGCAGCGGCCGTGCTTCACACGCCAAGACCTCGATGCCCTTGCCCTGCTCGTGAGCTACGCGAATTACGCCAAACGCGGTGCCAATGCCGCCGGTCGCAAGCATCCCCGTGTTGCAGTGGGTGAGGACTTTCGCCTTTGCCGGAATTCGCTCGGCACCGGCCTCGCCGATTGCCCTGCACATTGCCGCATCCTCATCCCAGATGCGCTGGGCCTCGTCCTTGAGCGCCGTGATCATAGTTTCGGCGGCGGCGCTCTCGCTGGCGTTGCCCATGGCCCCGACGGCCGCACGCACAGCCCGCTCAACGGCCCAGCGAAGGTTGACCGCCGTGGGACGCGCGTCGGCAAGGGTTGCGCTTGCATGAGAGAGCCAATCGCGAGGGGATTGTGGCCCTCTGAGTTCGCCATTCCTGAAGGCCCGGTGCGCCGCCGCCGCCAGCCCCATGGCTGCCGCGACGCCGATCAGCGGGGCGCCACGCACCCGAAGGGCCTGAATCGCCTCGACCATTTGCTCAATGGTATCGATCTTCAGGAAGACCGTTTCGCCGGGCAGGAGCGTTTGGTCGAGGAGGCTGACCGCTCCCTCGTCGGCCCAGTCAATCGCTTCGGTGTGCATGGCCTTAAAAACTACCGCCGTTTTCAGCGCACTGTTAGCTTGCGCCCATGGACTATCAATTTCTGCTCTGTGAAGTTCGCGAACGCGTGGCTTTCGTGACCGTCAATCGGCCGGACAAGCTCAACGCCTTGAACGACGCCGTCATGGAAGAACTCGCCACGGTCGTCAAGGAGATTACGAATCGAGACGACGTTGGCGGAGCCATCGTGACGGGAGCTGGCAAGGCCTTCGTTGCCGGTGCCGATATCTCGGAGCTCGCCAAGCAGGGACCCTTCGATGGCAAGGCACGGTCTCTTCGCGGGCAAACGACTCTGCGACGTTTGGAGACTTGTGGCAAGCCGGTGGTCGCTGCCGTCAACGGTTACGCCCTAGGAGGTGGGTGCGAGCTGGCTCTGGCATGTCATCTCCGCATCGCTTCCACGAAGGCCAAGTTCGGACAACCCGAAGTCAAGCTCGGTATCGCCCCCGGCTACGGTGGTACCCAGCGCTTGGCCCGTCTCATCGGTAAGGGCCGCGCCCTCGAATTGATATTGACGGGCCGGACTATCGACGCCGACGAAGCGTACCGAATCGGCTTGGCAAACCGAGTGGTGGCTCCTGACGAACTCATGGACGCCGCAGAGCAAACGCTCCGCTCGATCCTGGGCATGGGACCGTTAGCCGTCACCCTGGCGATGGAAGCCGTAGACCAGGGTTTCGACATGTCTCTCGAAGAAGGCCTGCTGCTGGAGGCCAATCACTTTGGCTTGCTTGCGGCGAGCAAAGACATGCTGGAAGGGATGAGCGCTTTTCTCGACAAAAGGGAGCCGGCGTTCTCCGGAAAGTGACCGCCAAAGTGGAAGCCCCCTTTGTGGTCGAAACGGCGATGGTGTCGCTGGTAGTGACGCTCGCGCTGGAGGGAGGGGAGCGAGCGGCCGTGAAATCGATCCAGCTTCGTGCTGTCACCGACCGCAAGCCCACGAGCCAGCTGGGCCGGCAAGTCGCCCAAGAGTTGCTCGAGTACTTCTCCGGTTCCCGGAAACGGTTCACGTTCCCTATGAAACCGGAGGGAACCCCGTTCGACCTGGCCGTCTGGGAGCGGCTTCGGGCCATTCCATACGGGCAAACCCGATCGTACGGCGAGGTAGCAGCGTCCCTCGGAAAACCCGGAGCCACCAGGGCGGTCGGTGGGGCGAACCACCGGAACCCTATTCCCATCGCCATCCCGTGCCACAGGGTCATCGCAGCGGGTGGCAAACTGGGGGGCTACGGCGGTGGGCTGGATCTCAAGCGTAATTTGCTAGCACTCGAAGGCGCCCAGTTGGAAGCATTTGGGGTGCTGTAATCCGCCCGGTCGAGCGGCGCCCAACCTGCGGGACCAGTTCCTGAGGGGTGACCCTGCCTCCCTGGGTTCCTGACAAAACCCCAACCGATGAGAGGTCGACAAAGGGGAAACACGCGCGTTGATTTCCCCCATCTATGGCAGTATCTTGATTACTGCAACGTGTTACGCTGCAACGTGTTACGCTCCGCATCGCTGCAGATTGCCAGGACCCGTTTGGGCGTCGAACACCCGGCGGTTCTACCCGTCCGGCCCATCCAGCCGTTTCAGGCGGATTCGTAGCGGATTTGCGGGCGCAGACTTGCAGCCGGTGGTGTTTTGGTGGAGCTGACGGGAATCACCGTCAGGGATTTTCGCAACATCGCGGGCCTCGATATCACCCTGCCCGCTGACGGCGTGGTCATCATCGGCGAGAATGGGCAGGGCAAGACCAACCTCCTCGAGGCGGTCTATTATTTGGTTTTGTTTCGATCGTTGCGTGGGGCGAAGGACCGCGAACTCGTGCGATTCGGACAACCGGGCTTCTTCGTGGCAGGGTCAGCCGGGGTACGTATCGCAGCCGGCTACGAGGTGGTCGGGAAGCGAAAGAAAGTCACGCTGGACGGCGCGCCGGTCAAACAACTTGGAGCAGCCGTTGGACAACTCGTGGCGGTATCATTCTCTCCGGCCGACCGGGCCATTGTGGCGGGAGGGCCGAGCGCGCGGAGACGGTACCTGGACGTGCTCCTCGCACTCAGCTTGCCGGGTTATCTCGACCGATTGACCAAGCTGCGAGCCGCATTGCGTCAGCGGAACGCGGCACTCAGGAGGGGACAGGCAAAGGCGGCGCAGGCATTCGACGGTCCCTTCGCTTCAGCCGGTCATGAGATAGCGCTGGCGAGGCGGCAATGGGTGGAGCAGTGGGCGAGCCGATTTGGGGACATCTGCAAGGATCTCGGCGAGCGGGCCGAGTCGCGCATGCGTTACGACATGCACGGTAGGGCCGCCGAAGCCGACACGGATCTGCGCAAGCTGCTGAGCGACTCACTGGATAGAGACCTGAGGCGAGGCATGACGACGACGGGGCCGCATCGTGACGATCTGCGTCTCACGCTCGGGGATCACGATCTGCGCGCGTTCGGCTCCGCCGGACAGCAGCGCACAGCGGCGATCGGGCTTCGCCTGCTTGAGGCGGAAACCCTGACGCGGGTCACGGGGCAAGCGCCGCTTGCGATGTACGACGACGTATTCGCCGAGCTCGATCAGGAACGGCAGGCACGCCTGCTCACTCTGATCCAGGACACGCTTCCGGGGCAGAGCATTATCACGGCGCCGCGGGATTCCGAAGTCCCGGCTGCCCTGCTCCGCAGGCCGCGGTGGACCATGACCGGGGGGACAGTTGCGCAGTAAGAACACAAGTACCGTTGGCGAGGCGATCCAGAGCTACTTGGGCCGCGCTGGCTTGACCCGCCGCGTCGAGCAGGCGGGAGTCGTCAACGAGTGGGCTGTGCTGGTGGGGTCACAACTGGCGAAGGTCACAGAACCCGAGTTCGTGGATCAAGACGGAACCCTCTGGGTGCGGGTGAAATCAGCAGCGTGGATCCAAGAGCTACAGCTGATGTCCCCCACGATTCTGAAAGAACTTGCCAAGCAGGGCAAACGGTTGAAGCGGATCCGGTGGAAGGCGGGCGAGGTGGGAAGTGGAGATCAGGTCCGACACAGAGAGTCGTACTGGAGTCGGTCCGGAGGGAAAGGACCGTCGTCACAAGAGCCAGAAGGAACAGGTCCAGCGGAACAGAGCAGCGGGTATCGGAAGGACGGATCGCACGGGCGGAAGCGGGGTTGAGCGGCCTCGGGTCGGAAGGCAGTCATCTCAGGTTCGGCGGCTTTGTAGATTGACAGGCTGACAGCACATCGTCGGTGGGACAGCAAATCGCAACTCTAGAGGACACATGGCGAAGAAGCCCAACAAGGCGACTCAAGTCGAGCAGGTGACGCCGGAATCGCACTACAGTTCAGATGCAATTCAAGTACTCAAGGGGCTCGAGGCCGTGCGGAAGCGGCCGAGCATGTACATCGGTTCAACGTCGGCCCGAGGACTCCACCATCTCGTCTACGAGGTGGTGGACAACTCGATCGACGAAGCACTAGCAGGCTACTGCACGAAGATCGATCTCACGATCCATGCCGACAATACAGTGACGGTGGTGGACAACGGACGTGGCATCCCCGTGGACATTCACAAGACCGAAAAGCTGCCGGGTCTTGAGGTCGCCATGACCCTCCTTCACGCCGGGGGCAAGTTCGACAAAAGCACCTACAAAGTCTCCGGTGGATTACACGGTGTGGGGGTGTCCGTAGTAAACGCGCTTTCCGAGCGGCTCGACGTGTCCGTGTGGCGTGATGGTAAGGAGCACCACATGGCATTCGAGCGCGGTCGCACGGTCAAGAATCTGGAGGCGCGAGGAACGGTCAAGAAGACCGGCACCAAGATCACCTTCAAGCCTGATCCGGGGATCTTCACCGACACTCGGTACGACTACGGGACCTTGGCGAATCGTCTCCGCGAACTGGCTTTCTTGAACAAGGGCATCACGCTGACCATCACCGACAAGCGCGAAGACTCGGAGAAGAATGAAACGTTCTCCTATAAGAAGGGTCTCGCCGAATTTGTGACCTTCCTTCGCGGGAACCGCAAGCCCTTGCACACCAAGCCCATTAGCGTTTCCGCCGTCAAGGAAGGAGTCGAACTCGACTTCGCGATGCAGTACGATGAAGGGTACGCTCAGAATACCTTCTCTTTCGTCAACAACATCAACACGCACGAGGGCGGCACCCATCTCACCGGTTTCAAGTCCGCCTTGACCCGTGTCATCAACGAAGTCGCCAAGGACAAAGGCGCCCTCAAGAAGGAGAACTTCACTCTGAGCGGCGACGACGTACGTGAAGGGCTGACAGCCGTCCTACACGTCAAAGTGCGGGAGCCCCAGTTCGAGGGCCAGACAAAAACGAAGCTTGGGAACAGTGAAGTAGAAGGCATCGTCAAAACCGTTGTCTACGAGCACCTCGGCAATTTCCTACACGAGAACCCGAGGGTGGTCCGCGCGGTCATCGACAAAGCGCTGAGCGCGGCCCGGGCGCGGGAGGCTGCCCGCAAGGCGCGGGAATTGGTGCGGAAGAAGAGCGCGCTCGAAACCGGCGTGCTTCCAGGCAAACTCGCTGATTGCTCGCTTTCCGATCCGGCGATGAGCGAGCTGTACATCGTCGAGGGCGATAGCGCAGGCGGATCCGCGAAACAGGGTCGCAATCGCTCCTTCCAGGCGGTGTTACCCATCCGCGGCAAGATCCTAAACGTGCAGAAATCGCGGATCGACAAGATCCTCTCCAATCAAGAAATCCGCGCCATCGTTACCGCGATCGGAACCGGTGTGGGCGACGACGATTTCACGTTGGACGACGCCCGTTACCACAAGATCGTCATTATGACGGACGCAGACGTGGACGGCGCGCACATTCGGACGTTGCTCCTCACGTTCTTCTATAACCAGATGCGCCCGCTCATTGAGGCCGGCTACGTTTACATAGCCCAGCCTCCACTCTTTCGTGTCGCAAAGGGCAAAGAGGAGTACTACGCGTACACCGAGAAGGAAAAAGACGAATACATCAAGCGCCTCTCGAATGGGGCCAAAGGCAACGTCACCGTGCAGCG
>JBDHDY010000211.1:0-8495 GCA_039591275.1 Gemmatimonadota bacterium
AGCGGACATTCGTGCATCAGCCCAAAGCCTGATCGCGATAGTGGCGCTCGGCTTGGGACGGTTTCTGGGAAGCCTCTTCGCCGGTACGATCAGGGACGTGTTCACGACGGGAGCCGGTACTAATTGGACCTACGTGTTTCTCGTTCCGTGCGCGCTGACGGTCCTGTGCGCTGCGGCGTTTCTGCTCTTCTTCCGGGAGGAAGCTGCGCCCGCGCCGAGCGGCGCCCAGTGAGAAGAGACGTGAACGACGAGGTGGCTCGAGAGAAAGGCAACGTTTAGCATGGGGAACCAAAGACTCGGGGTGGGACTCATCGGTGGAGGGTTTGTCGGGAAGTTCCATGTCCGTTCGTGGGTCGGCGTGCGCGACTCTGACATACTTGGTGTGGTGAGCCGCCGTAAGGAGACGGCGCAGCAGGCGGCAGCTCTCGCAAAAGAGCTCGGCGTCGGCGATGCGAAGGTGTTCAGCTCGGTGACCGAGATGGTGGCCGATCCGTCCATTGATGCCCTGTGGATCTGCGCACCCAATTTCACTCGCATCGAGATCATGGAGGAGATCGTCGCAGCCATCGAAACAGGCAAGGGCAAACTTGTGGGTGTTGCGTGTGAGAAGCCGTTGGGCAGAAACGCGGCGGAAGCCCATAAGATGCTGGAGCTGGTCCAGAAGGTCGGCGTACTCGACGGCTACCTGGAGAACCAGCTCTTCTCACCGGCCGTCGTCAGGGGCAAGGACATCCTGTGGAGCCGCGGTGCTGCGCTGACAGGGCCGCCATACCTCGCTCGCGCCGCGGAAGAGCACAGTGGTCCTCACATGCCATGGTTTTGGGAAGGCGAGCTTCAAGGTGGTGGTGTGCTCAACGACATGATGTGCCACTCGGTGGAGGTGGCCCGCTTTCTGTTGACTCCCCCCGGGGCCCGACGCGACGCTCTCACGCCGATCAAGGTCACCGCGCACACCTCCTGCTTGAAATGGCAGCAGCCTCGCTATGCCGGGATGCTCGCGGACGGCAGTGGTGGCAAGACCGACTATGTCAACCGGCCTGCCGAGGACTTCGCGCGCGCGATGGTCGAGTACCGCGACGAACAGGGCAGCGAGCGGGTCGTCGAGGCGACCACGTCGTGGTGCTACGTCGGTGCGGGGCTCCGACTCAGCATGGAGTTGCTGGGACCGGAGTATTCGCTGTCGGTGAACTCGCTGGACGCAGGGCCGAAGGTGTTCTTCAGCAGACAGGTCAGGGGCGACGCAGGTGAGGACCTGGTTGAGAAACAGAACGCCGAGGTGGGACTCATGCCGGTCGTGAGTGACGAGGAAGCGGAATACGGCTATGTGGGTGAGAACCGACACATGGTTCAGTCGTTTTTGGCGGGCAGGCGTCCCGATGAGAATTTCAGTGACGGTGTGAACGTGACCGAACTGTTGATGACTGCCTACATGAGTGCGGAGCAGGAGAAGACCGTCGCATTCCCTCCGGAGGATCTGGAATCGTATGTGCCGGCCGTGGCGAAGGGTGATTGGAATCCGTCGAAGTCTCACCAATAACATCGAACACCGATGTTCATTGCATGTGTGGGCTGCTACATCGAATTCGAACTTCGCATCTCCCGTGGCGAAGTCTGGGAAATATCATGAGACGGCTTGAATTTCTGTTCTTGGCCACCGTAATGCTCTCTTTCGGGATATATGCATCGATGCGGATGTGGTCGCGGCAGCAGGGAGCCGGCGGGAAGCCCGGGTACGAGCAACTTCTCGAATCTCGCGACGGCAGATACTCGAAGCATGGCTGGAACCACTACGGCCCTGGCTACTTCGAGCTTGACTCGGAGACGGGCGTTCTGAAATCACACGGCGGAATGGGGCTCTTCTGGTACGCAGTCAAACCTTTCGAGAACTTCGTGCTGGAACTGGAGTACCAAACTTCAGATGAGAGGACGAACTCGGGCGTGTTCGTGCGGGTACCGGAGATTCCCACGAGCGACGACTACATCTACCATAGCTTCGAAATTCAGATCGACGATGCCAGCGAGGGGATCCACCATACGGCGGGGGTCTACGATGCCGAGGCGCCCAGCGAACGCGCCTCTAACCCACCGGGCGAGTGGAACCACCTCGAGGTCACGTTCCAGGGGAATCGCATACAAGTTGTGCTGAACGGAAACAGCGTGATCGATTGGGAAGCAGAACCCCGCGGCAAGGTGGAGGACTTTGCCGAGCGCGGTTACATCGGACTGCAAAACCACGACGACCGTAGCCCTGTGTATTTCAGAAATATCTATGTGAGGGAACTGCCGTAAGGCGCCGGACCAAACCTCCTAACGCAAAGATCTGAATACGCGCGACGTTCTCCCTCAGCGCGGTGACGCTACAACAATGTGAGCCGTCCCGACGACGTTGTCGGTGTTTGCGGCGATGACGACCGCGCCATTTGCGTGGGCCGTGACCAGTCCAGCGTTACTGACGGAGGCTATTGCGTCATTGGATGACGACCAGGTGAAATTCTTATTGGAAATGGTGGCGCCACTCGAGCCGTATGCCCTCGCTACGAGCTGAACCTGCGCGCCAATGGTTTCCAAGGTAGCTGCTGCAGGACTGACGACGACCGCCTCAACAACCGCTTCAGCAGGCCGTGCTTCTCTGCGGGCTTGCCCTTGGCGTTCGGCCAGCTGTCGCTTGGCCGCTCTACACTTTTTCGACTTGTCGAATCCAACGGCGGCTGCGACACCGTGGAGCGCCGCAAATCCGAGCCCGACAGCGGCCACTACGCCCGGGTCGGCATCATAGCCATAATAATTGTCTGGATCTGCGGCTATGACGACAGCACTATGGGCGTTAAAGGCGCCCCAAATCACATCGATGATTGGACCAGTGTTGCTCTCGGTGCATGTGAAGTACTCCATTTGCCCGTGTCCCTCAGGCGGCGCGTGCGAGAACAAGAATCCACAAGCGCCAGCGGCCATGGCCAGCGGTCCGAGAAAAGCGGTTATCGCCAAGCGCGAGGCAAACGGTATGCGGTTCATCGTGCCCTCCTGTTTTCACAGGCCGAAGGAACAGCGGGGCTCGTCGTCGGCAGGCGTCCTTCGGGGCGTCAGTGCGACAGCGGGGCGGGGACTGCTTCTATTATGAAGCGACTTTTGTGAGTTCGCCAGGGTAGCACAGATTCTACATGCGTGCGAAGTTAGCCAGTGTGATCCCTTATCGGAGGTAAAGCCTGGAGTCAATGGCTCCCTCACGCCTCTCCCTGATCATCCCTGCCTACAACGAAGAGGCATATCTCCCGCGGCTCCTAGATACCGTGGACGTGGCCCGGTCTCGTTACGCCAGAGGACCCGGCGCGGTCGAGGTGATCGTCGCCGACAACCGATCCACCGACAAAACTGCCGAGATCGCGCGCGCGCGCGGGTGCCAGGTGGTGCAGGTCGAAAAGCGTGTGATCGGGGCGGTGCGAAACGGCGGAGTACAGGCGGCGCAAGGTGACGTGCTGTGTTTCGTCGATGCCGACGCTCGGATTCATCCTGACACCTTCAACGCGGTGGACCGGGCGCTCAAGACCGGAGAAGTGGTGGCAGGTGCGACAGGTGTCAGGCTGGAACGTATGTCGTTCGGCATCGGCGTCACGTTCGTGTTGATGCTGCCGATGATCTGGCTGACGGGGATGGATACTGGCGTTGTGTTTTGCCGCCGGGAGGATTTCGACGCGATCGGCGGATACAACGAGCGTCTGCTTGCGGCGGAAGATGTGCGATTCCTGTGGGATCTGAAACGGTTGGGCCGGCCTCGGAAACAACGACTTGCTCGACTCAGATCGTCGAAGGCCCTGGCCTCAATGCGGAAGTTTGATGAGCACGGTGATTGGCACTACTTCACGCTCTTCTGGCGGGGGCTCCGGTCGGTCCTGTCTCGCCGATCACTCGACGAGTTCGCAGCAACCTACTGGTACGGCGAGCAACGCCAACCGGACGACAAAAAGAAATCCCGCCCAGGCTAGAGCGGGATTGTCATCGGACCACCGTCCCTGGCGGCGGTTGATCGAGTCGGGCTCGACTAGCCTACTTTGCGCTTTCCGTCACCAGATCGCGTGTCGCCAGACTGCTGCCGGGTATTCGGCTCAGGCGTTTCCTTACGTCCTCGGCTGTTGTCTGATTGGCTGGCCCTGCCGGGCTTTCCGTTGGGAGTCTCTATCCGAAGGCTGCCGTTCAGCTGCCCGCCTTCTTGGATAGCGATTCGCGGTGTGACGATGTCACCGTTGATGGTCGACGTCGACTGCACTTCCGCCCGCTTCTGTGCCGCGATTCCCCCTCGCACCTCCCCACCTAGAATAGCCTCGGCCGTGTAGATATCGCCCTCGACGACGGCGCCATTTGCCACCATGACCTGACCTTTGCCGTGGACATCCCCATCCACGCGTCCCTCGATCCGCACTGGACCCTCGGTCTCGATGCGGCCAACAACACGCATGCCTGGCGCGATGACGGAAATCCCGGGCGAGATGCTGTCCGATCTGACTGACATCGCACCGGTTTCCTCTCGGGTTTTCGAAAACTTGCCCATACGGCAAATCCTTCCACTGCAAGGTGTTAGAGCCGATGGCATGCCTCGCTGGGGCAGCCGCCGTCGTGCCAATCTACGGCCGGCCGGGCACGAGAAACCGTGATCTAGGACATACCCTGGGGGTCCCGGATTCCCGGGGGAGTATCCGGAAGCTGGGCGTTGGTGCGTGGCTCGAGGGAGTTCTGGAAGGGCGTGGTGCGCCCAGCGGTTAAGGAAGGAACGTGCGGTGTTGGTGATGGTCCGCCTGGCGCCCCGCACACGAGGGGGAGACGAACGAAGCAAGCGTCCCGGCTCCGGCGGAGATTACCTCCTCAACTCGACGAAGTAGTCCGCAGTCACGTCACCCTCACAGTACGTTCCCTGGTACGTGCCCACGATGCCGAGGGTGATTGCGCCGCCGAGGGTAGTTCCTTGTCTCACTTCCCCGTCCGCCGTGAACTCACCGGGACAGGGGTTGATCTGGGTCAATTCGAGCTCGATGGTGAACGACTCAGTTCCGGCGTTGGTGCGTCCGGTCAGTGTGCCCGAGCCGGTATTGATCTCAAAGCCCCCGGACAGGACCGTGTCGGTCTGGAAAAAGGTGAATTCGACGAGCACCTCTTGGAAGCTACGACCGGCGTCGATCCCGCTGGCGATGCCATCGTAAGCGCCGCTGATGTCCACGGGGCCTTCGCTCAGCGACTGGGTGATGTCGCCCGAGCAGCCCAGCGTGGAGAGGGCAGCGATTACGGTGAGGGCACGGTGGATCGTGTCGTTCAGACTTCGCATCGTTTTCTCCCGGCAGCCCGTCTCCGGGCCCGATCTTCCAGCTAGTTGTTGCTAATTCTGAGCCAATTCCCCCGGTAAGCGTCAGAGCGTACCAGGCCGACGCCTTCCCGGAAACCTCCTAGTTGAACTCCACTGCCCCCGTCGCGGTTCCGATTGAGCACACGTGATATCAGGCGGTACCGCCTATCGTATTTAACCTGGCGCCCCCGTTTGTTGCAGTCGGGGTGTTTGGGTGGATCGGCGTCGCTGGATGAGGCGGAGCCCGTGGGGTGTGATCACAAGACAGGAAATCTAACTGACAACATAGCAGAAACGGGTTATGTGACGGTCACCCTGCGGAGCCGCACGAAGGGCCTCCGCGGCTCCCCGGGCTGAGACTGCCACTTTCGTGCGCCGCTAGAACCTCAAGAGCACGTCCGACCCGGTCTTGAGCGAGATTTCGACCGCCTCACGGAAGGCTTCCTCCCGCTGCGTTGCAGTCGCACCCTCGTCGATACGGACCTCTGGCAGATCCACTGACGCGGAGGTGCTGCGGTGCTGCTTCCCTGCGCGCAGGTCACGATGATATGCATCGGTGTGTAGATGCCTATCGTGAGTGTGGCAACGAGCATGTTCAGGAAACTGTGCCGGGTGTGCACCATCGCCACGCCGTTGGGGCACTGGGAGGCCGTCTCTAGCACGGTGGTGACACGCCACCGTAGATCCAGGACGGCGCCCACTCCTCCTCGAACGTTTAACCAACGGTTATGAGAACGGCCAACAGGCCCTTCGCGAAGTGTCACATGATCTCCTCGAGGCTAGGAAGGTGCAAGAGTAACACACGAATGGCTGTGTGGTCAAAAGGCTGTCCTTGTTGCGGCGCATACCGGAACCTAGACTTCGTCTGGCAGGAGAGTGTGAGCTTTGATGAATCCACAGCCGCACTCGGATGATCTTAGCGTTGCACGCACCCATGGTCTGTCGTTGGCTTTTTCGAGCGATAAGGGACAGTCCCAACGTAGAGTCGAGCCGTGGGCGTGCACCCTTCATGTGGGGTTTCAACAATGCAACGTAGCTTGTCATTGCGCTGGTCGTTCGCCGCCGTCGTGTTGATTGGTCTCTGCACCGGTATGGGCGACTTCGCGTTTGCACAGTCCACTCAACCAAACCGTCCGCTCACCGTCGACGATCTCTTTGCCATCCAGCGGGTCGGCGACCCGCAGATCAGCCCTGACGGACAATGGGTGGCCTACACAATCACGACCACGAGTCTCGAAGACGAGGAATCAGAGACGAGGATATGGATGGCGCCAACGGCTGGTGGCGAGGCGATACCCATGACCGGCAAGGGCTCTTCGGCGAGCCGACCGCGATTCAGCCCCGACGGCAAATACCTCTCGTTTCGGGCGGCGCGCGATGGCGGCAAGAGCCAGGTGTGGACGCTCAACCGTATGGGCGGAGAGGCGCAACAGTTGACCGATGTGTCACAGGGGATCAGCAGCTACGACTGGTCACCTGACGGGACGAGGCTGGTGCTGACTATAAAGGACCGCAAGCCGGGCGATGAGGAGGAGGAGAGTGACGAGGAGTCGGAGACGCCGGAGCCGTGGGTGATCGACCGGCTCCAATTCAAGCGGGATTATACGGGGTACTTGGACACCCTCCGGACACATCTCCACGTGTTCGATGTCGCTGGCAAGAGTCTTACACAGATCACCTCTGGCCGGTATGACGAATCGCGGCCGGCGTGGAGCCCCGACGGGAAGTTCGTCGCGTTCGTGAGCAACCGCACCGACAACCCCGATGGAAACGACAACAGCGACATCTGGATCGTGGCGGCGGACAATACGGACCGTGGCGCAACTGTGCTGCAGCTTACTACCAACCCCGGCGCGGATTACTCGCCGGCGTGGAGTCCCGACGGATCGCAGATTGCATACGTCACCGTTACGGAGCCGGAGATCATCTGGTACGCAACGAGTCACTTGGCGGTGATCTCATCGGAAGGTGGTTCGGCTCGAGTCCTAACGTCATCGCTGGATCGTAACGTGACATCCCCCGAGTTCGGGCCAGGCGGCAGATGGATCTATTTTGGCTTGGAGGACAGCGCCGAGCGTCATCTTGCCCGCATCGAGGCTGCGCGGGGCAACCTCGAGCGTCCGATCGACGGACAACGGGAAGTCACGGCATACACCATGAGCCCGCAGGGCAGGGTCGCGGCGCTCATCAGTGAGCCTCACATGCCTGGTGAGATCTTCATGCTGGAACGGGGCGGTCCGCAGCAGCTGACTTTCACCAATGATTCCTTAGTGGCTGCGCTCCGCTTGGCGGAGGTGGAGAACGTTCACTTCACGAGCCGCGACGGAACGGAGGTCGAAGGGTTTGTCTTCCTTCCCCCGGGTTTCGACCGCAGGCTTCGCTATCCGACGCTGCTGCGAATTCACGGTGGCCCCGTGTCGCAATACGACTTCGGATTCAGCTTTGAGGCGCAGCTCTTCGCGGCCCACGGTTACGTGGTGGTGATGGTGAACCCTCGCGGATCATCGGGTTACGGCCAGGAGTTCTCGCTGGGGATCTACCAAGACTGGGGCAACAAGGACTTCGAGGATGTGATGGCCGGAATCGACTACGCCATCCAGCAGGGCTATGCAGATCCGGATCGACTTGGGGTAGGGGGGTGGTCCTATGGTGGTATTCTCACCAATTATGTGATTACCAAAACCGATCGGTTCAAGGCGGCCATCACCGGCGCAAGTGAGGTCTTGTACATCGCCAACTACGGACACGACCATTATCAGCGCCAGTGGGAAATGGAGTTGGGTCTGCCGTGGGAGAATCGTACCGATTCAGAATTCGGAGCAGTTGTACCAGGCGCTCAAGCGCCTTGGCCGCACGACCCAATTGGTGGTCTATCCCGGCCAACACCACGGCATTCGGATCCCTTCGTATCAAAAGGACCGGTACGAGCGCTATCTGGCTTGGTACGATAAGTACGTACGAGGCGGGGGCGCCAGCGAAGCACCGGTGCCGTAGTATTCCGCCCGCGCCTGCGCTAGGGCTGCGTCGGCAGGCGCAGCCCTTCGGAGCGGTGCTTACGGAATCCGGCCGGCGCTCCTCAAGTGCGCCTGCGGCAGGATCTCGAGCATCAGCTCATCGCCGGGGTCAGCGTTCAGTTCCTCGGTGATGGAAGCATTCGCTCCGATGA
>JBDHDY010000212.1:0-5720 GCA_039591275.1 Gemmatimonadota bacterium
CCGTGCCCATGGGATTCGTCGCGGATGGCTTGCCCGTTGGCCTGCAGTTTCTTGGCGATGCGTGGTCGGAGGCCACGTTGATCAAGTTGGCATACTCGTTCGAGCAAAGCACCAAGCACAGACGGCCACCGGCCGCCGTTCCGCCGCTGAGGTAGGCTGCTGCTGCGTAGCTGTCGGTCGTGCCTTCTTGTCCCATGAGCGCAGGGCTCAGGGATGTTCGAAACGCGCCTGCGGTATCTGAGGGTTGGCGACAAAATCCGAAAGCACCAGTGCCTTCGTGCGTTTGCCTGACTCAGTGATGTGGTCCCGGCGGACGACGTACGGGTAGGCGATAGCACCGCTTTGCCGGGTGGTTCCCCAAATCATCCGGTTGATGTTGGTCTTCCCTTGCTCAACGTAGTTGACCTCCGTAGGATACCCGCGACCAGGCTCAAAGTAGTAGGTGAAAACGTCTTGATGCTCACCCACACCCTCACCGAAACTCACAGAAACGGCGTGGTAGCCGTTCTCCGGGGGTGCGGTGGGGGGGCTGGTGGGATCCGGGCGAAACTCCAAACCGGCTCGGCTGGTCATCCCCCTGTACGAAAGGAATACGCCAGGGTCTCTGAGCTTGAACGGAAGGCCGACCCAGTAGAACAGGTCGCGGGCTACGTATAGCGCCTCCTGCCAATCTTTGGCGGTGTCGGGTAGCAGCTCTCCATCGAGACGGGCCCAGGCGATCTCTCCGTTAAAAGCTTGCTCGATGAACCCGATGGGCTCCCACCGCTCGACCCTGGTCTCCTCCCCGTGGGGGCCCTTCTTGATCCAGACGTAGCGAGGCCGGCTCCGCTTGACACGCCCTGAAAGAGTGTCATACAACACCGTCGTAACGGTGAAAGTGGCAGACTGGAACGCCTCGTAGGTCTCCATCCCGCCAACTGAGTCGATCCACAGGCCGATGAGCGAGTCCGCCGGGTCCGCCGACGCGGTAGTTGCCTCACGCCCGGTGTTGGCAAACGCAAGAGCGGCAGCCGCCACGATCCCGGCCGTAACGACGCCGCCCGCGAGGATGGGCCAGCGGACCGCTGCCCTGGAGTTGTTAACACGACTGCTCATCACCTTGCTCCTCGTTGAGCCCTTCGGGATATTAGGCCCTGATTTCAAAGAGAGCAAACCAACACCGCATGAAAAGGTTCCCAGCGTTCGATCCGCCGGAGTACGTGAACTGGCAGCCCGATGCCGCACTCGTCCGGGCGTTTACCGAGACGTGGTCACGGGATCCGGCCCGACGAGGAATCATCGATCATCTGTCGCTCGACAAGAAGCTCGACCTCTATGGGGGAATGCTCCGAACCCGTCTGCACGACATCATGTTAAAGCGCTGGGTTCGGCAGGGTGTGATCTCAAAGGCCTGGCTCGGCACAGGTGAAGAAGCCACGACCGTGGGCCCGGTGCATGCGTTGGATCGAGACCGAGACGTGGTAGCTCCCATGATTCGCAACGCCGGAGCCTGCTGCGAGATGGGAATGTCTCTAGCGGACATGTTGCGCGGCTATTTGGGCACTGCTGACTCGCCCTCGCAAGGGCGAGATGGACACGTGGGTTCGATCGCCCAACGCGTGCTTCAGCCCATCTCCAACATCGGGAACATGCCTCCTGTGGTCGTGGGTATTGGGCTGTCCTTTCTGTTACGCGGGGAGCCTGGGGTAGCACTGAGCTGGATTGGTGAGGGATCGACCAAGTCGGGCGGCACCCACGAAGCGCTCAATCTGGCTGCCGTGCATCACCTCCCCGTAGTGTTCATTATCCAGAACAACCAGGTGGCCTTGGGGACGCCCGTGGAAGTGAGCCACCTGCCTGGACGTTTCGATGAGCTACACGAGGCCTACGGCGCCATTGGCTGGTCCTTCGATGGGAACAACGTGCTGGACGCCTACGCCGCAGCTCGGCTCGCGGTGGAGCGGTGCCTTCTGGGCGAAGGACCGGTGATCCTCTCCGCCGAGACATTTCGGATGGGCGGACACGCAACGCACGACGAGCAGGAAGCGCGCGTGGTCCTGCCCGCCGACTTGTTCGAGCACTGGGGCAGACGTGATCCCATTGGTCTCTACGAGGAATACCTGACGGGAATCGGCGTGTCTCGGTCGGAGCTCGAAGAAATCGAGCTGGCGGTGTCCGGCGAAGTTGACCAGGCCGCCGAGGAAGCGCTGGCCAGTCGGGACACCCAAGAGCCCGCCCCAACGTCCGCCCTCGACGACGTGTACGCCGACTGATCCCGTTCGCGTTTGTTCATCCACCCCCGCGACGCCAGCAAGTGTTGACCTTCATCCCCCAAACAGCACACGGAATGCTGCGATCGTTGGCTCCACGGAGAAGATGAGGACGACGATGAGAACCGGCGGCGCCACGTAACGGACAAAAAAGCTCCAGGCCTTGAGTACCGCGACGTTGTCCATTCCCCTGGACAACTCGGCTTGCGCTTGTGGTAGCACGCGGTATCCCACCAGGATACTGGTCAGCAAGCCACCCAAAATGAGGAGGAACACGCCCACGAGCTTGTCCATCGCCCCGAGAAAGTTGAGGTTAATCGCCGACGGCAGCCCCACCAGCGCCGTAAGGATCCCGAATACCACTGTTGCCCTGACGCGCGGCCACCCCCAGCCATCGATCACTGCCGAGACGACGACCTCGAGCAGTGAGATCGCCGAGGTTAGGGCGGCGAAGAACAGCATTACGAAGAACGCCGCGATGACGACATTGCCGAAACCACCCAGGGTTTGAAGCGCCGGAGGAATCGCGATGAACAGGGTGCCGACAGTGTTGTCACTCAAGGCCCCGCCAAGCCCAATTGTCGCGCTCAGATTGAAGTGGAAGATTATGGGAAAGACGACGAGCCCGGCAACGAAGGCGACCCCGAAATCGGTCGCCGCGACTGTCGTTGCTTCGCGACCCAGGTTCCTCTCGGTCTTCAGGTAGGAAGCGTACGTCATGAGGGCGCCCATACCGAGGCTCAGCGAGAAGAATGCCTGGCCAGCAGCGTTTGTGATGATCTCGGTATTGAACAGCTCTGACATCTGCGGCCTGAGGTAATACTCATATCCTGTACCTCCCCCAGACAGCGTGAAGGACCAGATGGCCAAGCCCAAGAGCAGCACGAACAGCAACGGCATAAGCGTCAAAGCCGCCCGCTCCAACCCTTTCTTCACGCCGGCTACCACGATAAGGATCGTAATCGCCATGAACATCAGGTGCGTCACCACCGCTGGTAGCCCGGTTCCAACGGACTGGAAGTAGGCACCCCCATCCCCTGGAATGGCCCCGCGGACGGCGTCTACGGTGTAGCGGAGTGACCACCCCGCGATGACCGAGTAGTAGGAAAGGATCCCCAGGCCGCAAACGGCGAAAAGCAAGCCGAGAGGCGCCCACGCAGCGCCACCCAAATCCCGGACTGCCTTGACGGGCGAAACCTGTGTCATGCGACCGATGATGAACTCGGAGGTCATCAGCGGGATGCCGATGAACGCCACGAACAGCAGATAGATGAGCACGAAAGCAGCACCGCCGCCTTCCGCGGCCACATACGAAAAGCGCCACATGTTGCCGAGCCCGACTGCCGAGCCGACAGCGGCGAGAATGAATCCGAGATGTGTGGCCCACGAATCGCGTGCTGTCGAGTTACCGGTAGACGTCATGAGGAGTCCCCTGGCGGCAAAGTGCCCCTACGTTAAACGTTCTCTGTCGGTTGTCTAGAGTCCATATACCGTCAATCGAGAAACACTTGGGGTGAGTTCCCAAGGGAGAACGTTCCGCTAAGCCATATCCGTGATGGCGCGGCTGGAGATCTGAGAGACGGAGGGGGATGCTGGGGTCGCGGTGCTCGCTGACGCCGCCGCAAAGGCCGTTCGCGTTACTGCGGGGACGGGTTGGCCCGAGCGGCAACTGCGTCCCAAGCGCTCTCGTCCACCAATCTGGGCGCCGAATGGTCTGGAGCCCACTCATTGTCCGCCACACGTGCCAGGGTCAGGGTCACGAGTTGGAGCCACACGTCAGTCCATAGCTCGACGGGACCTGCCCGTACTTCACCCGACGCCTTTCCGGAGGCCAGCACCCGTTCAAGTTCCGTGCGGAGCTCCTGATACGTCTCTCGGCTCTTGGCGTCCAACAGTCCCTGAGGCGGCGACACGAACACGAGCTTGACGAGGGCAGCATCTCGCGACGCCACCTCGCGCCAACGGGTTGCGATGACCGTCGTCCGGTCCCGGCAGGAGCCCTTCACGGGTGCTTCGCGCACCACATCTATGAAGAGCCGGACGGCACTGCGATAAACCTCGTTTAGGAGCTGTTCCTTGCTCTGGAAGTGCCGGTAGATGGTGCCTTCAGCGACCCCGGCCCGGTCGGCAATCTGCGGAGTCGTACTGGGGTGGTAGCCCTGGGTGGTGAAGAGCTCGAGAGCCGCGCGAGCTACGCGCTCTCGGGTCCCACGAGGATCACGCCGCCGTGGCTTGTTCGGCGCCTTTGAGATCCCTGCTGAAGCTGGAGGGCGATTCATGGGACGGGAAGTATAACCTCGGACGGGGGGGGCGTGACAAGCAGCCCCAGCACAATCTCAATATCCGAACCGGACCGGCTCGTGGCGGATGAGACTCCGTTCGCTGCGATTGCGTGCCACGGCCTATCTTTCCGTCAGCCCGGGATGTGAATCGGCTCGGCTGACAGAATCCCGACCTCCGGCGTCGGCTTTTGTTGTGAGGTGCAAACGTCGCCAGTGGGAGCCGGGGGTGGCCGACGGGGTCGGGCTCATCGTTGCGGCTGGGGCCGCCCGCGGAGTTCCCGGGAACGAACGGTCACCCCAAGCGGTTTTGGCCAGTGGGTGGATGTTTTCCGTGCTTGGGCCGGGAGGGCCCGCGTAGGATTCCCGGGATGCACTGAGACTGCCGACGGGCGTGGGCTCGACCACGTTCGTCAGATCATTGAGTGAGTGGACAAATGGCAGAGGTGATGACTGAACTCGATTTTCGCGCCCTGTGGAGCGAAGCACTTCCCTACGAGCGCTTCGTTGAGGAAGCCCAGAAGAACGAGGCTTTGTGGAGGGGTGTTTACAATAGGACCCCCATACCGGAATGGGCATTCAAGCTCGCATGCCAGAAGGGCAATAACGTTCGGCTGCTCGTCATAGCAGAGGATTGGTGCGGTGACGCCAGCAACACGGTGCCGGTGTTGGCGAAGCTCGGAGCGGAAGCCGACTGCCTCGACATGCGGGTTGTCCGTCGTGACGAGCATCCTGACGTGATGGATCGGTATCTCACCAACGGCTCGCGCTCTATACCCATCGTCGTCGCGCTGGACTCCGAGTTCCGCGAACTTGGCCACTGGGGACCTCGGCCTTCCGAGCTGCAGGAATGGGTTATGGAGCACAAGGGGCTACCGTCCAGTGAGCGTTATCCCAAGGTCAGGCGGTGGTATGCCAAGGATAAGGGCGCCGCGACGATGCGGGAGGTGTTGGAGCTGTTGAGGTGAGAGGTGAGACGTGAGATGTGAGAGGGCCACCCCACGTCCCTCTAGATTGCCGCGCAGGGGCGGTCGGGTGCGGCCCTCTTACTTCTCATCTCTCACTTCTAACCTAAAACGGCCACCGAGTGTGAAAGTCCGCCGCGAGGCCGTCTGGTCCGATGCCGGTGGTAAAGCCGAAGACGAGGTCTCGGCGGATCTGCACGATGAGACCCGTTCCCCCACCGACCTTG
>JBDHDY010000213.1:0-5717 GCA_039591275.1 Gemmatimonadota bacterium
CGTCTCGGCCAAGGCTGTGGCTCATGCGAACGGTGTTGCATCGGGTCTAATGCTGGGTGCGAGTTTCGGATTGCTGGTCGAGGGTTCAGAGTACGGGCTTTACCAGGCCGTCGTCGGAGCCAACCTTGGCGTGGTCTTCATTCTTCTTGCCCAGCGCTACCTCACCCTCAGGGATCTTCCCTTCAGGTCGGTCTCGGGTCCATGGGCGCGACGAACGCTGCTGGTGATTCTGGTCATGACGATTCATTCGGTGGCCGAAGGAATCGCAGTGGGTGCGGCCTTTGCGGGCGAGCGAAGCCTGGCCATCTTGATCACCGGTGCCATCGCCGTGCACAACATTCCCGAGGGGCTCGCCATCAGTGCCGTGCTGCGGCCCCGTGGAGCGACTGTGAGGGCGTGCGCAGGATGGAGCGTGTTCTCGTCACTTCCTCAGCCGCTCATGGCTGTTCCGGCATTTCTATTCGTCGAGGCCTTCGCCCCAACCCTTCCCTATGCGATGGGGTTCGCTGCCGGCGCGATGGTGTTCATGGTGTTCGTCGAGTTGCTGCCTGAAGCGTACGACCACACGCGAAAACCCACGGTTGGCCTGTTGGTGGGGATAACCTTGGTGGGAATGATGTGGTTTCAGCGGTACCTCTAGCTGAATCGGTGCCGCGTGACGGCCATAGCGCTAGGGCGTTGCCACGGTTTCGAGGTACGACGTAATCCTCCGTACCTCGGTCCCACTGAGCCTGTCGTCGAGTATGTCCTCGACGTGCTGCGCCATTCGTTGCACGACTGCGGCCCAGTCTTGCGAGGGATGCTGCATGGGGTCGGGTAATTCATGGCACCGGCTGCAGGTCTCGCTGAAGGCGTCACGTCCCGGTGCGGCGCGGAGGGCCCGATCGCTCACCTGCAAAGCGTTGTCGACCAGGTACCGAATCATCATGACCCGCTCCGCGGACGTCGGGATGGGAATTTCGAAGTCCGGCGCAACGCGATCGGTACGCAGCCACATCCGGCGGATGATCACCGGCCAATCCGTGGCGGAGTGCGCATTCGGACTCGGCAGCTCGTGACAGGCGGTACAGTATTTGACCACGTGAAGAGCGCCTGGCGATCGCGGAGCTGGAAGATCGTCCGGGCCAACTCCCGCCGGCGGTAGTGCCACCTTCGCCGAAGCCAGCATCAGCCGATCGAGTTCCGGCGATGACGGTGTAGCAGTGGTGTCTTGACTCGCTTCAGGTCGCGGGGAAGCTTGGCCGCAGCCGACCAGCAATACGGCAGCGAGCGAGATCTTCGCCAACATGTAACGCCTTCCTGAGCGGTGGCGTGCTAAGAGCTTGTTCATCATCGCACCTCTGCAGCCAAAGAACACGACTACACTGTAGCAACTTCGACCCACGAAGGGTAACGACTGCCTGCGTGCGCCCTATACGCTGCAGACAGTGACGGTCGTAACTCCCACTCTTGATCGCTACGGCGATTCCAAGAGCTCGCTCGAATGTTCGTGCGCCGCTGTGTGGCCGGTCGGACGGATACCGTGCTTCTCGAGCCGGTACCGAAGAGTATCGCGACTTATCGCGAGTAGCTTCGCCGCCCGAGTGATGTTTCCGCCTGCCCGGCTGAGCGCCTGTTGGATAAGGTCACGCTCTACACCCAACAGCGGAAGGCCATCCGGAGGCAGCTGTACGGCTCGACCATCTGGTCCAGCCTCCAGGCTACCCGCCCGGATCTCCACGGGCAAATGCTCAGGTCGGATCTCATTCGTGTCCTCGAGAATGAGGGCGCGTTCGAGAACGTTGCGTAGCTCGCGGACATTGCCCGGCCAGGGGTACGCTTCGAGGATTTGCAGGGTCGACTTCGGAAGCAGCGCGGGACCGCGCTTGAGATCACGAACGAGCCGCTCGACAAAATAGAGTGCCAGTGGCTCGATATCTTCCTGGCGTTCCCGCAGCGGTGGAATGTGGATGGGAACGACTTTCAGCCGGTAGTAGAGATCGCTCCTGAACGCACCCTCGTCCACCGCCCTCGTGAGATCTCGGTTGGTAGCCGCAATCACGCGTACGTCTACCTTGACGTCGTTGGTGCCGCCGACGCGCCTGAATTTGGAATCCTCCAGGAATCGTAGCAATTTGCCTTGTGAGCCTGGGGGGGCGTGTCCGATCTCATCCAAGAACAGCGTTCCACCATCTGCCAGTTCGGCGAGTCCTTTCTTCCGTTCACGGGCGTCCGTGAATGCACCACGCTCGTGCCCAAAAAGCTCAGACTCGACAAGATGTTCCGGTAAGGCGGTGCAATTGATTTCGAGGAACGGCTGATCGCGGCGAGCACTCCTGGCGTGTATCGCCCTCGCTACCAGATCCTTTCCCGTCCCGCTCTCCCCCTGCAGGAGAACGGTGGCGGACTCGGTGCGACCGACTTTCTCGGCGGTCTGCGCGATCTCCTGCAGCGCCTGCGAGCGCCCTACCAGTTCGATGTTTGCAAACTGCCAACGGTGCTGTTCACGTAGGATCGCGACCTGCTTGCGGAGACGTCTTGCCTCCAGGGCCTTCTCGATGGTGATGAGCAGATCGTCCAGATCAAGAGGCTTTTGAAGAAAATGATAGGCGCCCGCCTTGACCGCCTTGACTGCTGTTTCGATCTCGCCGTACGCCGTCATGATCATGACGACAACCTCTCGATCGATTTCACGGAACTGCTCGAGGAGGCCGATTCCGTCCGCGTCCGGAAGTCGGAGGTCTAGCAGCACCAGTGCTGGTCCCTTCTCCTGCACGAGTCGCAGCGCCGCCTCACCATTTGCAGCGGTTTCCACGGAATAGCCGGCGGCCCCCAGGTGCTCGCTGAGCCACGTACAGGTGAGGGGCTCATCGTCCACGACCGCGATCAACGGTCCGACAGTCATTGCGCTCCCGCCTCCTCGTCGGTAGTCGCGAACACGAGCGTGAACTGAGATCCTTGCCCTTCCTCGCTCCCAACTTCGAGCCGCCCGCCATGTCGCTCCACAATTCCACGCGTGATGGCTAGGCCGAGTCCAGTGCCCTGGTGCTTCGTCGTGAAGAAAGGCCGGAAGATTTCCTCGATTCGGTCTTTGGGGATACCAGCCCCCGTATCCGACACTGAGATCCGGACCTCACCGTTCACGCACTCAGTGGATATCCCCACCACGCCGCCGGGCCCGAGCGCCTGAATCCCGTTTAGAGTCAAGTTCACCAGAGCCTGGGTCATGAGTTCAGGGTCGACGTGGATCTTTCGGGCGTCGCCGCCCACCCGCTTTTCGATGCTCACTCCGGCCGTCTCGGCCTGGGAACCAATCAGTGCCACGACTCTGTCCACCAACTGATCGGGAGCGGTCCAGATGAGACGGGGTTTCTTGGGTTGCGCGTAGCTCAGCAGATCCCGGATCGCTGATTCGATGCGCTTGAGCTGCTCTCGCATCTGGCCTAAGACTGTCGCCGACTTCGGATCGTCATTCAGTCTCCGCTCGAGCAAATCAACTCCGCTAGCCACCCCGATCAGCGGGTTCTTGATCTCGTGGGCGATGCCGGATGCAAGCTCACCTGCAGAGGCCAGCTGTGCCGCCCGACGCATTTGCTGATCGTGCAATTCCTGGATTTGCTCGGCTGACGTCTGAAGTTCGCCGGACATCTGGTTGAACGTACGACCCAGATCACCCAACTCGTCCTGGCGATCGATTTCCACCTCGACGCCGAGCACGCCGGCTCGGATGCGCTCGGCCGCATCGACCAGACGCCTGAGCGGCGCAACGATCGACCGGGCGACGATCCAGACCACTGTCACCAACAACAGTGCGAATCCAGCCTCGAGCACTCCCGCAAGCAGCGCGAGGCTTCGAAGTTGACCGAACGCGCTCTCCACCGAGATCTCCGCGATATAACGCCAAGCAATCCCGGGAATGATCACTGATGTTCCGAGGACTTCGACATCCTCATAGTTGATGTACTGCTCCACAGACCCAGGGGGACGGTCGGTGAGAGGCGAGCGGAGCCGCTCGCCGTAATCGATGGGCACGTGGACGTGGGATACGAGCAGCGGCCGCCCTTCCTCATCAACGAGATACGAATGGACGTCGCCAGCGAGATGCGGCGGAACCCTGAGAAAATCGCGCAGCTGGCTGAAGCCAACGATCCCAGCCAGCACACCGATGCTTCGGCCCTCCCCATCGAGGATTGGAGTGGCCAAGCGGTAGACCGGCTCAACTCCTTCCTGGCTCGGGTCCCAGTCTTCGGCGAAGAATCGCCCCTCCCGACCAATCCGGAATAAGTCGCCTTCCGACCAATCAGCACCGAGGTGGTCGTGTCGGGTCGCCGCGATCACCAGCCCCTCTGTGTCGAGAATGAGAAGCTCCGAAATGGGGTGGAGCTCGGCGAGCTTTCGGTCGAGGTGCTCGTGGAGTGTCATCACCACCGGTGCTTGACGGCGTCCCTGTCGAACGGCTGCCGCCGCTGTGGGGACATTGCGCGACAACAGCGCATTGCCAGCGACCACCGCATCGAGATAGAGCTGGTGCCGCTCCACCTCGGTGGCCACGTGTTTCGCTTCGACCTCGGTGAGGGCGTTCAGGTAGCGTCGCACCTGACCCTCTATGATCTCGCGGGTGACCAGGTATCCGACCAAGTTGGACAAGAGCAGGGGAACCAGCGACAGGATGAGGAACCACAGAAGTATCCGTCGACCCAGCCCACCGCGGAGGGGGGTTGCACGCCACGCTGCCCCCAGGACCGAGCTCGGTCGTAGGAACACCTCCTAAGTAGCCTCGAGGATGTCGAGCAGGGCCTGGTGGCCGGCGCTTTTGGAGACCCAGGTTACACCGGGCATCCGGTCTTTGTTGAGATCCGCGGGCGGCGCCGTGGCGCTGTAGATCACCATCTGCGGAACCTGCTGGGTGACTTCTTTAACGCTCTCCAGAAGTGACAGGCCGTCCATACTGGGCATCCGCATGTCCGTCACGACCACGTCGGGCTCCACCTGCCCTGCCAGCTCAACGGCCTCCAGGGCCGAATCCGTTGTCCAAACACGGAAGCCCCCGGCCTCCAATGCAGCAGCAACTCCCACCAGTACCAGGCGGTTGTCATCCACCACCAGGATCTTCCGGCCCACGGGTTATCGAGCCTCCAGATCGAAGGTCGCCTTCCCCACCCTCGCCAGGCGGGAACCGGAGGCGCTACCCGCATGGGCCCAACACCCCTTGCGTGTGCCGTCCCAGTCGGGTCATTAGCCCCCCCGACTGATGAGCAAGAACGGTACCTCAGCGTAACTAATTGTTTCGCTTGGAGTTGCCAGTACAGAGCAGGAGACATCCGGTGCTCGATTGGTTATTTCCCCCAAAACTACTGGGGTATTTGCCCCGACGCTAGTACGGCCGCATAACTCGGCAGACAACGTAACTCTTTTTTCGATAATGACTTATACAGAGTGACTTGGCATGGTACACCAATTGCTCTCCCTGAGGGTGAGTCTTCTCGGCGTCCTCCCCTGCGGGTCTGGGAATCGAGTCGATAGCGGCTCGCGGACGGCTTCACACTGAATTACTGGGAGTGCCGACCATGAATCGAATTGCTCAGACGCTGTTGGCGGCCGGCCTCTTCGGCATAGCAGGCTTTGTGACGGCCACAACCCTCACGGCGCAGGGCCACACGGACCCGCATGGGAAAGCCATGACGACCGCGCTCCTACCGGATGACTTGAACCCGGAGATCTTCGCCGAGAGGTGCGCT
>JBDHDY010000214.1:0-13558 GCA_039591275.1 Gemmatimonadota bacterium
AGAAAGGACGAGGAGCAGCTGGAAGTCCTGGGGACTGAGGGGCAGGAAGTCTGTGGGATCAGATAAGTTATTGTCAATACTAGACATAGTGTCACCACGGCTGATAGGTATGTTTTCTACACATATGTTAGATACCGATATTGGGAAAAAGGTTGCGTAGCCCGCAGATGCGATGGAGGGGCTACCCCTCCCCGCCACCCTTCCGACCGGGCAGTGGGGCTTGGGGCGTGATGAGGTTGGCTGCAGTTGTGGTCGGCTTCCCCACCCAGTATCCCGGCCCATCCAGGACTTTGGCAGTGGGGAGTTGCGGCTTAGGGAGTGTGACAGCGCGCCAACACACAACTCCTAAGCCCCAAGCCCCAAGCCCTACTCCCTAAGCCCCGGGGGAGCGGCTGCGGGGCGGATGGGCCTTCTCCCTTCTCACTTCTCCCTTCTCACTTCTCTACTCCCACCTCAACGCTTCAATCGGATCAACGCTCGCCGCGCGGCGTGCAGGAAGGTAACTCGCCAATAACGCGATGCCGGCGAGGCCAACGGACACTGCCCCGTACGTCACCGGATCCACCGGATCCACTCCAAACAGAAGCGCCGACATGAGTCGCGTGAGTCCCACGGACGCGCCCAATCCCACGATGACTCCAATGCCCGCGAGCACCAGGCCGTGCTTGAGCACCATGCGGCTTACATGTTGGTGCCTGGCGCCCAGGGCGATCCTCACACCGATCTCCCGGGTTCGCTGTGCTACGGCGTAGGAGATGACACCGTAGATCCCCACGGCGCCAAGGAGAAGTGCAACGCCTGCCGCAATGCCAAGCATGACGAGCGTAAACGACGTGCGAGCCATCGAACGTTCCAGGAGTTCCTCGAGTGTCCGGACATTGGCCAGCGGCAAGTTGGGATTGACCGACCACACGGCCCGACGTACGTCCGCGAGGAGTCCCCCCGTGGCGAGCCTGTTGCTGCGGATCGCGTACGCCATCGACCGTTGCGTGTAGATCTCATTGTCCCAGAAGTTGGTCATGACCTGGGGCCAGTAGATTACCGTCCTGGCGTCCTCACCGACCCCGTCGTCGTGGACGTTGCCCACCACCCCGATGATTTCCCGCCACGGCTCGTCCGGCCCCTGCCGGATGCGTTTACCGATGGCAGCCGCAGGGCTCTCCCAATACTCCGTGGCAAAGTTCTCCGTGACGACGACCACAGGAGCTCGATTGTGGATGTCCGCCCAAGTGATGGCCCGGCCCGCCAATACGGGATTCTCCATCGTCTCGAAGTAGTTGGCCGAAATCCACTTGAAACGGCGAATCGGCGGAATCTGATCCTCGGATGCCACGGGGAAGTCCTCGACGTAGATGGCATCGTTGCTATCCCACCCATCCATGGTCACAGAGGTCGAAAAGCCCGCTGAGGTGACGCCCGGGATCTCCGCGATCCTCTCGAGAATCCGCTCGTGGGTGAGTGCTGCGATTTCATCGTCCTCTACCTCGGCATCCGGGATGGAAATCCTGAGCGTCAACACCTCTTTCGGGCGCTCGAACCCGGGATGCACCTGCTGCAGCGCCTGAAAGCTCCGGATCATAAGACCAGAGCCGACCAACAGCACCAATGCCAACGCGATCTGAGAGACGACGAGAATACTCCGCGCCCGATGGTGTTCCTTGCCCTGGCTTCCCCCGCGGCCACCTTCCTTGAGAGCGTTCACCAGGTTCGGGCTGCCGTATTTGAGAACCGGGAAGAGACCGAAAAGCAATCCCGCCAACACCGAGACCGAGACGCCCAGAGTAAACAGCAACACCACCGGATCGAGAGAGATCTCGTTCATGCGCGGCAGGTTCTCGGGACCCATTGAGACTAGGACCCGGAGGCCCGCGTATGCCAAGCCGAGCCCCGCGACGCCGCCCAACATCCCAAGCGCAACGCTCTCGAGGAGGAACTCCCGGGCAATCCGCCCGCGATCCGCACCCAGCGCTGTGCGAACCGCCACTTCCTGCTGTCGACCTTCGGCCCTCACGAGAAAGAGATTCGCTACGGGTCCCGATGTCGCGCACAACATCCTGTTTTAGCGGATGGATGTTTGGGGCAAATCGGGCCTCCCGCAACATCCCCAGCGTAATTCCGTCGGGGAACTTCTCCGTGGCCAACGGGATCATGCGACCCACATCGGCGTTGGCCTGCTCTACCGTCATGCCGGGCTTGAGCCGCGCGAGTGCCTGATAGCTGAAGTTCCCCACGAAGACCTGAGAGCGATCGAACTGGAATGGAAGGTAGACCGCAGGATCGTAGCGCAGGAACCTGAGGTCGGGCGGCATCACACCGATGATCTCCCGAGTGCGGCCGTTCACGGTCAAGGTTCGCCCGATCACGCCTGCGTCACCGCCCAGGCGACTCTGCCAATATCCGTAACCCAAAATGGCCGTCTCGGGAGCCCCAGGGGAGTCGTCCTCCTTTGTAAACCTGCGGCCGATCATCGGCTGGATCCCGAGGATGGGAAACGTTCCGTCCGTCACTCGCATCGCATCCACCTGCTCCGGTTCCTCGAGCCCCGTCACTGAGACCTGAGTGTTGTCCCACATCCCCACGTCCTCAAAAGCCTGCCCCTCTTCCCGGTAGGTGAAGTGAAGAGCCGGCGACTGGTTCACCAGATCGAACCCAAGGCCGGGGGCCGTATGCCAGAGACCGACAAGCGTCTCCGGATCCTCGAACGGCAACGGCTTCAACAGCACACCGTTTACCACGCTGAAGATTGCCGTGTTGGCGCCGATCCCCGCGGCGAGCGTTACCACCGAGATGACGGTGAACAGGGGAGAACGGGCAAGCCTTCTCAGGACATATCGCAATTGCTTCCCGTAGGGCTGCATGGCATTACCTATGAGAGATGAAGGGCAGACGGAGCTTTTCCTTTTATACGGGTGTGGAGCCCCGCCTTTCGCACCCGCCGCTGCAAAACGAAAAACTAGTGCTATCAACCACGCTGCTTTCACCTCGGCGATGCCGTGCTAATGTCGTTGACGGGCAAAGCGGCGGATGCTCTTCCCCTCCTCCCTCTTCATTCCGCATTCAAGACACCCTACCCACCCCAAATGTCGACGTAACAGGTAACCACCAATCGTCGAGGCGGGGGGCGGTGGAACTAACTCTGTGTACTCTGTGCCCTCTGTGGCAAAAAGACTCTTGACCGTCCAGGCCGCTTTCTCGTACTCGAGCATGGGCTCCGCGTCCTTCGAGACGGACTCGTCTGGACTCCTCCTCAGGAACGGCACGGCCATGGTGAGGGGCCTTCTCCCTTCTCCCTTCTTTTATCCCTTGCAATCCCGAACGCCAGACGTTCAATTCCATCCCGCCTCTTCACCCTGAGATAAGCCGATGCCGACCGTCCGGACCGTCCTCTTCGTGTGCACATCCCTGGTGTTCTCTACACCATCCACCAACGCTTTCGCCCAAGGGAAAGACTGGCCTGTGCACGGCGGTGATCCCGGTGGCACGAAGTACTCGGCACTCGCACAGATCAACCGAGACAATGTGAGCCAACTCGAGTTTGCATGGGCCTGGGAAACGGGAGAGAAGCCGATTCCGGCGGCAAGATTGCCTTTTCCAGACCAGGACGTAATCCCCGGCAAGTTCCAGGGCACACCCATCGTGGTGAACGACACCATGTACGTGAGCACGTCCTACAGTCGGGTGGTTGCGCTGGACGCCAACACCGGCAGCGAGATCTGGAGCTACGATCCTCGGGCCTACGACTGGGGCATGCTCCCTCGAGGATGTGGGTTTTGCCACCGTGGCGTAGCCGTGTGGACCGATGGCAATGAGCGGCGGATCTTCATCAACACACGGTGGCGCCTGATCGCCCTCGATGCCGCCACCGGGCGGCCGATCCCATCATTCGGGGAACGCGGTGAGGTCGATCTCACTGAAGACCTGGTGTGGGAAGTGAACAAGCTTCACTACACCAACACGTCACCGCCCGTCGTGTACAAGGATCTCGTCATCCTCGGTAGCGGCATGCCGGACAACAGAGTCTACAAACGTAACCCTCCGGGTGACGTGCAGGCGTTCGACGTGCGCACGGGCAAGCGCGTGTGGAGCTTTCACACGATCCCTCAGGCCGGGGAGTACGGAAACGACACCTGGGAAGGTGACTCCTGGGCTTACACCGGCTCCACGAATGTATGGGGGCCGTTTACCGTGGATGTTGAAAACGGCCTGGTCTTTCTCCCGGTTACAACGCCGAACAACGACTTCTACGGTGGACACCGCAAAGGCGACAACCTCTTCGCGGAGTCGATCGTCACGTTGAACGCCGACACCGGTGAACGGATCTGGCATTTCCAAACGGTGCATCACGGCGTGTGGGATTACGACCTCCCGGCGCCGCCCAACGTAGTGTCCATTAACGTGGACGGCCAACCCATCGACGCATTGGCAGTTGTAGCCAAAACAGGCTTCACTTACGTATTCGACCGGCTGACGGGAGAGCCGGTGTGGCCTATTGAGGAACGGCCGGTCGCGGCGAGTGACATACCGGGCGAACGGCTCGCACGAACACAACCTTTCCCTACTAAACCACCGCCCTTCGGGAGACAAGGCTTCTCGGAAGACGACGTAATCGACTTCACACCGGAGTTGAAACAAAAGGCTCTGGAGGCCATCAAGGGTTACCGCATCGGCCCGATCTTTACACCGCCTTCTCTCGAGGGGACCTTATTGATGCCAGGCGTGTGGGGCGCGGCAAACTGGGGAGGCGCGGCGTTCGACCCCGAGACGGGAGTGCTGTACGTCAAGGCGCTCAATTGGCCATTCGTTTTCAAACTTGCCGAGCCGGACTCAGGGACGGCTGACGCGGACTATGTCTTGGCTGGCGGGCCGCTTCCCACCGTCGCCGACGGGATCCCCATCCACAAGCCGCCCTACAGCGCGCTCACGGCCATCGACTTGAACGAAGGTGAGCACGTGTGGCAGGTGACGGTGGGTGACATGCCCACAGTCCGCAATCATCCTCTCCTGCGGGATCTCGATCTTCCACCACTCGGCACGGGCCCACCACAGCACGGGCAGTCCGGGCCTCTGGTCACCGCCGGCGGTTTGCTCCTCATCAGTGGCGCGAGTCCTCAACTCTTCGCGTTTGACAAGGCAAGCGGAGACCTTCTCTGGGAGCAGGAACTTGGTGGTGGCGGCTTCGGAAACCCCGTGACCTACAGTACGCGGTCGGGCCGCCAGTTCATCGTGATTGCGACGTCACAGAGCGACGGGAGCGAGGCGAAGTTGGTGGCGTTTGCATTGCCGGAATAACGGGAGAGGGATGAAAGGCAGAAGGGGCAGAGGGGGCGGCGACGACCGTCCCTCACCCCACCCGACCCTGCAATGTTCGCGCTGCTCGCAACAGGTTGAAGCCAGCAGGACCGGGTGGGCTGGGAGGGCCTCTAGTTACACCGTGCTTCTTGGAACGTCCTCCGTGGTGCTAGCCACTAGAAAGTGTTGGGGAATGGAGGGAATTCTTCCGAAAGCTCCGTGTTTCCCGGCGCATCGGCAACTGTCTCAGGGACAACCGGGCACAGCACGACCACGCCCGGGCGTTCGAAGGTCACCAGGCCCGCGTCCTCCGCGGCGAGGATGTCCTCCACGTCGTCGAACAGCGCTTCTGGATAATGGGCCGACACGTACGGGGAGGTGACGATGTCGCCCAAGGTGACGCCAGACGCCGTGTGAACGACATTGACGTTCCAGTGTGGCGAGTATCCCGCCTCACCGGGGATGAACTCCGCGACGTTGGCCTGGTACGCGCGGTCGCCGCCGATCAGGTAGAGATCGTTCTCCCCCCGCTCGGTCACACCCTCCCGCCGATCAGGTAGAGATCGTTCTCCCCCCGCTCGGTCACACCCTCTTCCTCCCCGCCGAAGATGTAGTAGATCTCCTCTTCCTCGTACCAGCCGTTCGCAACGGTCGCACCGCGGCCCGACCCGTTGGACATCGAAGGGGGAAGAGCATCCGGACTGCCTGCGGGATCGGTCAATTGACCGGGATCGGAACATCCCGGCGGTTGCGCAGGCTACGATTTGTGATCTCATGATCGGTACCTCCTGAAGATGGTTGTTGCCTCCAGCCAACATGGGCTAGCGGGGGACAACGATTCTCCACGCAGTGTGCGCGGTGTTGCTGGTTGCAACGACGGCCCACCATCGTGTGAGTGGAGCGACTCGCGGGGCTTACGGGCGAAGGTACGGGCGGTGAAGAGCCGTGTCTGTAGGGTCGAAGCGGTCTTTCCGTGTAGGGGCCTGCACGTCCCGGTGATGGGGAGCTTCCCTACTATGGCGGCTTCAACAGCCCGTGACGGAGTGCAAACTTGACGAGCTCCGAGCGGTGCGTGAGCCCCAACTTGCGTGCGATCCGGGCACGGTACGTGTCCACGGTCTTGGGTGAGAGATAGAGCTTCCCGCCAATCTCGGACGCCGTGTACCCCTCAGCCGTGAGCGCCAGCACCTCGCGTTCGCGCTGGGTGAGACCGTTTAACCCCTCCTCCGCTCCGTTTGGTTCCGCGGCGCGGTACCGACGCAACAGCAAGTCCGTCGCGCGGGGACTGAGGTAGACTTCGCCACGCGCTGCACAGCGTACCGCATCCACCAGATCACGATCGGCGCTACTCTTGGTGACGAATCCGCTCCCGCCGGCATCGAGCACCGGGAAGAGGTACTCCTCCTCGGGATGCATCGTGAACACAACGACCTTGGTCTCGAGCTCCATCGTCGCGATGCGCCGCATGGCTGCCACACCGCCAAGTCCCGGCATGGAGACGTCCAGGACCGCCACGTCGGGCCGACATTCCCGAATCTGCTGGACCGCTTCTTCACCGGTGGCGGCCTCGCCGACGACCTCCATATCCTCCTCCGCACTGAGCAAAGCGCGCACGCCGGCGCGCAGCACCGCGTGATCGTCCGCCACCAAGATTCGGATGCGCTCAGACAATTTCATCCTCGGGCTTGATCGGTATCTGGATTTGGACGACCGTTCCCCCTCCGGGGTTGCTGCTGATTGCAACGCGCCCACCGAGGTACTCCGCGCGCTCCTGCATCCCAAACAGCCCGAACGCGTCACCGGGCGCCTGAAGCTCCTCGGCCACGGCGAAGCCCGTGCCGTCGTCCGAGATCACAGCCACAATGACGTTGTCCCGGCGCTCGATGCGCACGCGCACCACATTCGCTGCGGCATGGCGCACCGCGTTGGACAGCGCCTCCTGCACCGTCCGATAGAGAGCGAGTTCGGCATCCGGTGTGAGAAGCCCCTCTACGCGATCAGCAGTGACCTCCACCCGCAGGCCCGTCGTCTCGCTCAGCGAGCGCGCGTGTTCTTCGATCGCCTTCACCACACCCATCTCATCCAGCGCTGCCGGACGGAGCGCCCGGGCGATCCGCCGGAGTCCCTCGATCGTGTTGACCAGACCGTTGCGAACCTCTTCCAGTTGCGTCTCTCTCATCGTCGGATCGCCAGCCGCCCGAGCCACACGCAGCCGCACGAGGAGAGCCACCAGCGCCGGCGCCGTCTCGTCGTGCAGCTCGCGAGCGATGCGTTTACGCTCCCCTTCAGCGGCACGGACCGCCGCCGCGCCGGCATCCCGCAGGCGCCGCCGGTAGGAGGCCAGGCGGGCCAACGTGTTGTTGAACGTCTCGGTAAGGTGCTGTAGCTCGGCGTCCGCAAGCGGGGAGCGTGCTACGTACGCATCCCGATCCCCCCGCTCCACTCGCTCCGCGGTCCGCTCCAACCGTTTGAGTGGAGAGAGGGCAAGCTTGAGTACGACCACATTGGCCAGCGCGCTCACCCCCACACCAACGAGTCCAAACACACCGATGAGCTTCACCGTTGAGGCCGTGGGATCGAATCGCACTAACTCCGCAGTGAAGGCCGTTCCCACCACCGCCCCTAGGACGACGATTGCTACGTTGGCGATGAGGAGCTTGTAGAGTAGTGGCACGGCAAGCAGCGCTCGGACCACCGTTGCGCTGGCTCGACGGTGCTTTGGCGCGGGCCGTGAAGTCGACATTTCCATGGCAAACCGTCTCCCCGGCCGGCAATGTGGAATCCAGCGGCCTGTGGCGCATTCCATCTACTCGACTGGCCAAGCGACCATTCCACATGGATCACGACACCTTGGGATCCACCGGATGCACATTCGGCAACCGGGTGGTCCGGAGCCGCGGCATATCGTCGCGGCTTTGCTGCGGACGGCGGTGGTTACCACGCTATCGAGAACTCGGTGAACGCGCGGCGGCGGTGAGGGAGGAACAACGAACGATGTGGGTGCAGACCCACTATTGATCAACGGCCTCCGTCCCCGCCGCCACGGAGTATAGAGAGAGGGCAGAGCAGGATGGAGGGGCTGGTTGCGATATTAGAAGTTTCTCACGTTTCTCTAATGCTTCCGCACACACACTCCTTCACCCGGCAGGGGCGGGACGGCTCCCTCTTGGAGCCTGTGAATCAATCGAGAGGCGGCCAACACGGGGGATCATTAGAAGGCTCCAGGGAGTGCAGCGGCGGCAGGAAGGGCAGTGCCGCGGATTTCGCGGATGCGTGCTGATTGACGCAGATCGACTATGAATGGGGAAGACGTGGATGGAGAGCTAGCAGCTGACAGCTAACAGCTAGCAGCTAATAGCTAACAGCCGGTGGTGGGTGGAGGGCGGGGCCTTCTCCCCTCTCCCTTCTTACTTCTCCCTACTATCACTCTTCCCTGAGTGCCACGCTCGGCTCCACACCCACCGCCCGCGTCGCGGGCAACATCGTCGCCACCAGTGCCACGAGCGCCAGCAATACCGGTACACCCACGAACGTCACGAGATCCCGCGCTCCGACGTCGTACAGCAGGCTCGACATGAATCCAGTAAGCCAGAATGCACCAAGCACTCCCATCACGACACCCGCGCCCGCCACCGTCATCCCCTGACGCAAGACCATTCCCAGCACGTTCCCCGCAGTGGCACCCAACGCCCGGCGGAGGCCGAGTTCATGAGTTCGCTCGGAGATCGAATAGGATATCACCCCGTACACACCAATCGCGGCTAGTGACAGCGCCACACCACCGAACACGAGCAACAACGTCATCGTAAACCGAGGGCCGGCCACGCTTGCACTCAGCACTTCGTCCATCGTCTGCACAGCTGCCACCGGAACGTTGGGGTCGAGCGCCCGGACTTCGCGCCGCGCTGCCGAGATCAGCGCGGGCGGATCGGCTTCGGTGCGAATTACCAGACTCATAGCGTTCGGCGTGAAGCTCACCGACCTGGCAAATTGGGCGTGTGGGCGGTACCACTTGGAGTTGATGGTACCACTGATCCCGTTATGCCGGATGTCTCCTACGATCCCCACGATCTCGAGCCAAGGCTTGTCCGGGCCACCCATCCGAAAGCGCTTGCCGAGAGCACTCTCGCCGGGCCAATAGAGATCGGCCATGGCCTCGTTTACGATCACGACTTGATGGCCGTCGAATCGATCGCCGCTCTCGAGGAAGCGTCCTTCTTGCAAAGGAATACGCATCACTTCGAAGTAACCGGCGGTGACTATCTGCCAGTCGCCGTCAAAATCTGCTCCCGGCGGCGCCTCCCGTCCCTCGATCTCGATGGACCAGTCACCGATGCTCTGTGCGAGCGGCAGCGACCGCACTGCCCCTGCTTCACGAACCCCGGGGAGTTGCCGCACTCGATCTAGGAGTCGCTCGTAGTATCCACTGATGTCGCTCGGCTCCGGATAGTCCGCGGCGGGCACCGACAGTCGCATGGTGAGGACGTTAGAGGGATCGAACCCCGGATCGATGCGAAGGAGATTGCCAAAGCTTCTGATTGTGAGGGTCGCCGCGATCACGAGCATCACGGCAAACGCAATCTGGATACCGACAAGTCCGCGCTGGATGCGATGGTGCCGTGCGCCGCCCGACGTACCTCGCCCTCCCTCTTTCAATTCGTGCTGGAGATCGACGCGCCCGCTTCGAAGGGCCGGCGCGATGCCGAACAGCAGTCCCGTAAGCACCGACACGCCTGTGGCGTAGCTGAGAACCGCTCCGTCCAATCCGACGTCAGCGAGCCGCGGCACGCTCGCCGGATCGACCGCGATCAACGCCGTGAGACCGAAATACGACAACACGACGCCTGCGACACCACCCCCCACCGCTAGCACCACGCTCTCAGTCATGAGTTGACTGATGAGCACGCCCCGGCCTGCGCCAAGCGCAGTTCGCACAGCCAACTCCCGCTTGCGACCCTCGGCCCGGGCAAGCATCAGGTTGGCGACGTTGGCGCAGGCGATGAGCAGCACCAGCCCCACAGCTCCGAACAACACGAGCAACGCGGGCCGCACCTCGCCGACCACCTCGTCGGTGAGCGGCGAGAGCAACGCACGGAAGTTGGCCTCAACACGATAGTGGCCCTGCTCGGTCAGAGCCTGCGCGATGGCATTGAGGTCGCTGCTCGCTTGTTCGACGGTGGCACCGGGTTTGAGACGCGCCACCGTTTTCAGGTAGTGGCCGCCCCGGCCGCCCAGATTCTCCTCGTCGAACCGGATGGGCAACCACACTTGGGTTCGGGCCCCACCGCTCAAATCTTCCGGCAACTTGAAGTCAGGCCGCATGATCCCCACCACTGTGCGAGGCCGACCGTTGATCATGACATCGCTGCCGAGGATGTCGGGATCGCCGCCGTAACGGCGGCGCCAGAAGTCGTAACCCAAAACCGCCACCCGCGGCGCTGTGGGCTGATCTTCATCGGCCGTGAACGGGCGGCCGATTCCCGCGTCCACACCGAGAAGCGAAAATACGTCCGCCGTGAGGACTCCCGCGGGGATTCGTTCGGCGTCGCCCTCCGAACCCGTGATGTTCACCGCGGTGGTGTAGTACGCGCCAATACCCTCAACCGTGCGATTGCCACGGCGAAAGTCGTACAGCTCGGGCTCGGAGATCTGGTGCCCTGCATCACCCGTGCGGCCGCTCCCCGCTTCGTCCCAGCCCACACGAACCACTGCGAGCGCCGCGGGGTCGAAATACGGCAGCGGCTTGAGCAGGACCCCGCGCACGACCGAGAAGATCGCCGTGTTGGCCCCGATGCCCAGCGCGAGGGTCACTATGGTCACCGTCGTGAAGAGTGGATTGCGGCGTAACATGCGGAACGCGAAGCGAATGTCCTGTCGCAGGGCTCTCATGGGTTCTCCTCGACGGCGGGGTGAACGTGACTTGCGAACGCGACGCCGGCGCCAGGCTCGAAACCGTGCAGTTGCGCTCGGACGAATGGATTGTCTGAGATGGCGCCAGTACCTCCGGCGCGCGCGCGATAGATCTCCTTCGCGAGCCGTAGCGCCGTACTCCGCGGCGAGATCACCCAGGATGTAATCCCGGTCGTCCGCCGCGAGCATCAGGCTCAGCAGCCACTCGGCAATTCTTGGCGGGCGTTGTATGGTCGGCACCTCAGCGCCTCTCCAGGAAATGAGAGAGTTCGAGCCCCTCCCACATGCGCTGCATCGTATCTCGGGACTCTTCCAGCGCCCGGGCCCCGGCGGGCTCCAGTGTGAAATGCTTCTTGGCCCGTCCACCCCTTTGGGCACTCGGCGCTGAAACCCAGGAGGAAACGAGACCTTCCTCCTCCACGCGCCCCAGGGCCGAGTACACGGCAGCGAGCGAGACGGGCTGGCCGGTCCGGGCCTCGATCTCCCGACTCACCGTCATCCCGTACGCATCCGGCCCGAGATCTCCCGACTCACCGTCATCCCGTACGCATCCGGCCCGAGCCGGGCCACGGCCAGGAGAACGAGCTGTTCGAACTCAGAGATATGTTTCATGGTGAAACGGTTCCCAGTTGATTTCCTACTCCATACGGAACAAATGAGGGAAGGTTTCAGGAGATGTGAGAGGTAAGACGTGAGAAGTGAGAGGGCCCAACCCCGCCCCGGTTGTCAGCAATTAGCTGCTAGCTGTTAGCCGTCAGCTGCTAGTTGGGTGGGGAAATCTCTGTGACCTCTGTGTCCTCTGTGGCAGCACCGCCTGAGCCTCACGGCCTGTCCCAGCGTCTTCCATTTATCCCATAGCAGCCCACATTCCGTTACATGCACGAGTTCGCGCTCCTTTGGGACTTGTTCATCCTCATCGCGTTCGCGATACCAGCGGTCGCTGTCGCCCAGCGCATCAAGCTGCCTTCCATCGTGGCCTTCCTGGCGACGTGGCAACGCTGGCGGAGATCGGTGTCGTGTTGCTCCTCTTCTCCATTGGGCTCGAGGTTTCGCTCGCCCAGATCGTCCGCATGCGATCCACCATCGCACTAGGCGGCACGCTTCAAATCGGCATCACCGTCGGCGCGGCCGGCGCCGTTGCCGGCGTTGCCGGCCTACCCACCGAGCAGGCGGTGGTCTTCGGTTGTTTCGTGGCACTGTCGTCCACGGCCATCGTGCTCAAGTCGTACAGAGACCGCGACGAGTTGGATGCACCGCACGGTCGCACAGCGCTCGGGATCCTGCTAGCTCAGGATCTCATGGTCGTGCCGCTCATGCTGGTGGTGCAGTTGCTGGGAAGCAATCAGGGCAGCGGTGGCCTGGGCGGCATCGGGCGGGCAGGACTTGGCCTGCTCGTTTTGGTGGCGATCTTGCTCATCGGTCGCAAGCTCGTGCCGTGGGTGCTCGAGCGCGTGGCCGACTTCCAGGACACAGACCTCTTTACGCTGGCCATCGGCTTCTTTGGACTCGGCGCTGCCTTTGTCGCGGCGTCCGCCGGCCTGTCGCTGGCGCTCGGGGCGTTCCTCGCCGGACTCCTAATCTCTGAATCCGAGTACGGCGCTCAGGCCCTCTCAGACGTTCTCCCGTTTCGCGCCCTGTTTAGCGGCATCTTCTTCACGTCGGTGGGCATGCTCCTGGACCTGGGATTCGTTGCAGAGCGATTCCCTCTCGTAGGCGGAGTGGCGGTCGGCGTCATAGTCGGTAAGGCGATCATCGTGGCCGCCGTCGTCACCCTTGCACTGCGACAGTCGTTTTTCACTGGAATGATGTCTGGACTCGGTCTAGCACAGATCGGCGAGTTCTCTTTTGCCCTGGCGATCGTGGCTGCCGGCGTCGGGCTCGTTCCAGAGCCGGTGTACCAGGTCTTCCTTGCGGCAACGGTGGTTTCGATGTTGGCGACACCCCTCCTCATAGCGGGTGCACGTCCAGCCGCCGAATGGCTGGGTCACGTCACCGGTCGCACAGCATGGGAAGACGCCACCTTCGAGACACAGCCATCCAGCCTCAAAGACCACGCCATCATCGTGGGCTACGGCATGACCGGAAGTCGCCTTGCACGCGTCTTCAAGGCGGCGCACATCCCGTACCTCGTGCTGGAAACAAATGGACTCACCATACGTGCGGCGCGGCAAGATGGTGAGTCCATTGCCTACGGCGACGGCACGCGTCGTGAGGTGCTCGTAAAAGCAGGGATCGAGGGGGCACGGGTGGTGGTGTTCAACATCGCCTCCCCAATCGACGAGCTTCGCGGCGTGGCGGTGGCGCATGAACTGAATCCGTCCATGAAGATTGTCGTGCGAACGCGAACAGTGGATGCTAT
>JBDHDY010000215.1:0-5708 GCA_039591275.1 Gemmatimonadota bacterium
CAGGCGTGCTCACACTCGCTCGTATTCGTAGTACTCGATACCAAGGTGTGTGATCTGTTCCTCACCCATCAACCACCGCAGCGTGTTCTTCAACTTCGTGTGCTGAATGAACAGGTCGTGCTCGGGTGGAACACCCTGAGCCGCCATAGGACTCTTGAAATAAAATGAGAGCCACTCTTGAATGCCCGACATCTTGGCACGCTGGGCAAGATCGAAGAACATCACCAAATCGTGAACGATGGGGGCGGCCAAAATCGAATCGCGGCACAGAAAGTCGATCTTGATTTGCATCGGATACCCCAACCATCCGAAGATATCGATGTTGTCCCACCCCTCTTTATTGTCGCCCCTTGGCGGATAATAGTTGATCCGAACCTTGTGGTAGATGTCTCCGTAAAGCTCGGGGTATAACGACGGCTGCAGGATATGCTCGAGCACACCGAGCTTTGATTCCTCCTTGGTTTTGAAGGACTCTGGATCATCGAGCACCTCGCCATCGCGGTTGCCCAAGATATTGGTGGAGTACCACCCGGACAGACCGAGCGAGCGCACCTTGAGCATCGGAGAAATCACTGTCTTCATCAGGGTTTGCCCGGTCTTGAAATCTTTGCCGCCGATCGCGACCTCTTGACGGTCTGCCAGCTCCTGAAGCGCCGGCGTGTCCACACAGAGGTTAGGAGCACCATTGGCAAACGGCACTCTCTCCATGAGACTTGCCCATGCGTACAGCATCGCGGGGGAGATGGCCGGATCGTTTTCGAGCATGGCCTTCTCAAAGGCAGCCACATTTTGATGGGCCGGCCCCGGTTGCATAAACACCTCGGTGGAGGCGCACCACACCATAACCAAACGGCTGCACCCATTGGTTTCCTTGAAGGCCCTGATGTCCTCACGCAGTGCCTCTGCCAGATCCCTCTTGGTGGCCCCCTTCTTCACGTTGGGACCGTCGAGACGCTTGACGTAGTTCTGGTCGAACACCGCCGGCATCGGTGAGAGGCCCTTGAGAAAATCTGCAATCGGCTCCACGTGGGGCGCATCCAGTACGCCCGCCACCTTGCAGGACGTGTATGCGTCATCGGGAATGGGGTCCCATGCACCGAAGACCAGATCGTCCAACCCGGCCAGGGGCACGAACTCGCGAACGCGAGGCATGCGATGCTCTGTCCGCTTTCCCAACCGTATCGTCCCCAGATCCGCCAACGAACCGATCGGCTTGGCGCGTCCCCGGCGCACGTTCTCCACTCCAGCCACATACGTAGTGGCCACCGCCCCGAGGCCGACCAGAAGCACCCCGAGCTTTCCCTCGGCTGGTTCGATCGGCCGGCGTTCAGCTTCTATCACTGCTAGATCCTTTCTCTAAGGAATCAACAAATGTCGAAAACGGCTCCGCTGCAGAAGTCTCGGCCGGAGCATTTCGGGTCAGCTTGTACACGTGGATGATCCGCTGCACCACCGTGATGACCGCGAGCAACGCAATGACCGAGATTATCCCGAAGAGCAACAACCCCTCCGGACCGGCACCAAAAAACAACGATGGCGCGCCCAGACCCACAATCCGCTCCGCCCGCGTGCCAACACCCACCTTGCAATCGAGTTGGAGCCCTTCCGCTCGGGCTCTCGTGTACGACACAATGAGCCCCGCGGTCAACGCGGCCATGCTCATCGTCACCGCTGCAAACACCCACACTTCGGAGACGCCACCCCGCTGAAAGAAGATAGCGATGCCTCCGAATAACGCGGCCTCCCCAAGCCGATCTAGCGTGGAGTCATAGAACGCGCCAAAACGGGAGAGCTGGCCCCCCTGCCGCGCCACCTTCCCGTCGAGCATGTCGAGGAAACCGCTCAGGAGTAGCAGAAAACCACCCAACCGCACTTGTCCCATCGCGAACGCCGTCGCAGCCCCTGCCAGTGTCAAAAAGGCAACCGTCGTCAGGGTGTTGGGACGGACCCTCCACCCGACCAGTGCCCTGGCAATCGGGACAAGCACCGCGTCGACGCGCTTGAAAACCCAGCTGGTAACGAGGTTCATGTGCTCCGGACTGAAAGGCAGGTAACAATAACGGGCCGCTCTACCCACGGCAATCCAGGTAGGGCGGGCCCTCTTGCCGTATGCCCGCTCCAGCTTTGTTGCCAAAACACGCGTAACGAAGAGCGCCCGCCCAAGCAGCATTCACCCATCACCCAGGCGAAGTTCATGGATACAGTAAGTATCTCTGGCGGATGCGGCGGAAGTCGGACAGGCCCACCTCCCAGGGCGCCGATATCTCAGAGGCAGCTACCGCTCCAGCCAGGGCCAGCCGAATGGCATCCGTCCCAACTCGCTCGTCGAGCCGCCGGGCACGAAGCTCGAGCGAGTCCCGATGCAGAGCGTGGACGGCAGCCAGAATCGCAACGGCGGTCACGGCCGGATCGTAGACTGCACGATCAGTGACCCGAAGCTTGAGCGACGGTACCGCCAGTCCTGCATACTTGCGATCCGGAGGCTCCGTCGGCGTCACCACCGTATCCGAGAGTGACACACCGGGCGTCGACCCCACCGCCTCGATGACCTCGCGGGGCGCCAGCCAGGGTGCTCCGACCAACTGAAATGCTATGGGCGTGCCACGTCCCACCGAGAGGTTCGTTGCCTCGAACAGGACGGTGCCAGGATAGTGGGTAGCACTCTCCAAATTGGGCATGCTCGGAGACGGGCGTACCCAGGGAAGCCCGGTACCGTCGAACCATTGATCGCGCCGCCAACCGTCAGCGGGTATGACGGTAAGGGATGCACCGATGTGTAAGGTATCGTTGCCAAACCGTGCAAGCTCACCTAGCGTCATCCCATGCCTGAGAGGCACAGGCAACATCCCGACGAAGGAGGAGAACGGCGGTGCGAGTAACGGCCCCTGCACCAGCCCGCCAATGGGGTTGGGTCGGTCCGCAATGATGACGGGCAACTGGACTTCTCGGGCCGCTCTCATGGTCAACAGAGTCGTCGAGATGTATGTATACGTACGTGCTCCAATATCCTGGAGGTCGATCACGAGCACATCGACTTCGGCGAGCATTTCCGGGGTGGGAGCCCTCACCTCGCCGTAGAGACTGTAAATGGGAAGACCCGTGGCGGTGTCCACGCCGTGAGCGATAGCGGATTGATTCAACACGCCACGGAATCCGTGCTCGGGGCTGAAAATAGCTGTCAAGCGAACATTTGCTCTCAACAGCAGGTCGATATCGCTCGTACCATCACTGCCAATGCCCGTTTGGTTTGTCACGAGGCCGACACGTAGATTTTCCAACAAGTGGAGCGAGTCGCTGACGAGCACGTCGATGCCGGGACGGACCTGGTCCGTGCCGCTATCCGCCCCCGAACAAGCGAATAACAGCATCAACCCGATCCGGAACGAGTAACGGTGCGACACTATACCTCCATCATTGTATGCTTGCTGATTTTGGCGTGCGGTCACGGTCCCCGCGACACAAGCCAGCCGACCCCGCTTCTCGTCACGGACACCGGCGCGGTAGAGGGACGATCCCTCTTCCGGCCAAAGGTAACCGTGGATTCCCTGCTGCAAACACTGTCGATCCACGAGAAGATCGGTCAACTAATCATGCCCTGGCTCTCTGGCGCCTATGCCCCGCTGGCGGGGGAGGCGTTCGACACCGCCACTGCGTGGATCGACGAGCTAGGGGTTGGGGGCATCATCGTGTCGATTGGCTCGCCCCTCGATGCAGCGGCGAAGTTGAACGCTCTGCAGCAACGCTCACGGCTGCCCTTGATCGTCGCGGCGGACCTGGAGTGGGGAGCGGGAATGCGGATGGTGGGGGCCACGGCCTTCCCAGCGCCAATGGCACTCGGAGCAACGGGACGGGAGCTGGACGCCTACCAAGTCGGCCGCGTCACGGCCCTCGAAGCGCGGGCGGTGGGCATCCATTGGACGTTCTCGCCGGTGGCCGACGTCAACAACAACCCGGACAATCCGATCATCAACACTCGTTCGTTCGGAGAGTCACCTTCAGCGATCGCGAAGTTGATCACCGCCTACATCCAGGGAGCCACGGACCACGGCCTGTTCACGACTGCCAAACACTTCCCAGGGCACGGCGACACGGGCGTGGACTCACACATCGATGTTCCGGTCCTTACCGCGTGCTGGGCTCGCCTCGATACGCTCGAACTCGTCCCGTTCCGCGCCGCTATCCGTGCTGGAGTCACCAGTGTCATGACTGCACACATCGCCCTTCCCTGCTTCGATGGGGAAGACCCGCTACCGGCAACGCTCTCGCCGCGTATCATGATGGGTCTACTCAAGGATTCTCTGGGCTTTCAGGGCACAGTCGTGACGGATGCCCTCGACATGGGCGCCATCGTGAACGGCTTTGGTCCCGGGGAATCGGCCGTCTTGGCTTTCTTGGCGGGAAGCGATTTCCTGCTCATGCCCAGCAATCTGCGTGAAGCCGTAGATGCCATGGTAACCGCAGTCGGCTCTGGTCGGATCCCTCCGGAACGTCTCGACCGCTCTGTGCGGCGGATGCTCGAGCTCAAGGAGCAAGCCGGTCTCCTAGGGCAGCGAGTCGTGCCACTCGACAGCATACCGACCGTCGTCGGACACAGAACCCATCGGGCCATTGCTGACGACATTGCAGCGCGGTCACTCACGCTCGTCCAAAGAGGCCAGATCGACGAAATACGAGGGGTGCGCGGCCGCGTTGCCATGATCGCCTACGCCGAGGAACGCAATCTGTCGATCGCCGGCGTGCTTACTCGCGAGCTGCGACGTGCGGGTGACACTGTGACTTTCTTTCGTTTGTATCCCAGTTCAGGCCCGCTGTCGTACGACTCTGCGAGAACCGTCATTACAGACGCGCCGCGTGTAATCTTTGCGAGCAGTGTACGTCCCATCTCTTCACGAGGTCACGTAGCGCTGCCTGACTCGCTGGCACGACTCGTAGCCGCCACGTCGGCGGTCAAACCCACGGTCCTCGTTTCGTTCGGCAGCCCCTATCTGCTGCGACAGATCCCGTCATTTGCGGGAGCATACCTGCTGGCTTGGCACGACGTGCGGTCAACCGAACGCGCCGTTTCCCAGGCACTGGTCGGCGCGGCGCCAATCACGGGACGGCTGCCGATCACACTCTCCGAGAGATTTCCCAGGGGCTTCGGCATCACGGTGACCGCCCGATGAGGCCCGCGGCAATCGCGGTCGTGGCCCTCGCTGCCTGCACGGCGACGCCGGACTATCAGGCACCGCCGCTGCCGCGGGTTGACCCCGCCGTCACCGGTTTTTCACCTGCTGCACTCGATAGCGTGACGCGGTTCCTCGAAGAGAAAGCCGCGGAGGGAGCCTTCCCAGGGGGAGTCCTCGTGGTCGGGCGTAGCGGTACGGTGGTTCACGTATCCACCGTGGGGATCTACGGCGAGGACGACGTACGTGACGTCGATGAGCGCACCATTTACGACCTGGCAAGCCTCACCAAAGTGATCGGCCTGACCACCGCGGCGATGATCCTGGCTTCCGAAGGGAAGCTCGATCTCGACCGGCCGGTGATGGAACTCCTGCCGGAGATGAGCGGGCCCGGTAAGGAAAAAATTCTGGTGCGGCACCTACTCACGCATACGTCGGGGCTGGAAGCGTGGCGACCTCTCCATTTGGAAACCGAAGACGCGGAGGCTGCCCTTCGTGCGGTGTATCAGGCGCCACTCCAGAGCGAGCCCGGGACCCAATACG
>JBDHDY010000216.1:0-5706 GCA_039591275.1 Gemmatimonadota bacterium
GCCAGCGGTGTCGACCACAAATCGGACGAGTACGGAATCGCGATCCCCCGGCTGAGCCGTGCGAGCCCAAACGCCGAACAGGAAGGCCATGTTCGGACAATCGTTGGTGCGTTGCGGCAGCTCGCTGAGCTGCTCAGGGGTTGGCCGAATGAAACGCGGCCCGTAGTCGAGGGGCACAGAGGCTCCCGTGCCCGCCCGGGCGCATCCGATCAAGAGAGCCGTGAGTAGGAGGCCTACCGTCAGCGTGCTCGATCGATACATGGAAGCCTCACCTGCAGTTTCCTGGTCCTGTTGCGTGACGCCTAACGGTCAGCGCATGACCTGCGAACGACCGGCTCGCGGGGTGCGCGTCTCGGTGAACGTACTCGTATCAACGCCAGGCGCATCAACATTCAAATTCCTTTGAAACGTACGCGCTCGCCAGGTCCATGCGCTTGTTAGCTAGAGTCACTGCGGCGATGCTAGCCGTCGGAGCTAAGCCACTCGATCAGAATGGGATCGAACCGAACCGGGCTCTCGGTTTGGGGGTTGTGGCTGTCTTGCCCGAGCAAGACGAATTCGATCCCATCCAGCCCAGCGATAAGCTCCTCCCAAGCTGTGTACGGGATGGCGAAGTCGAGCCTACCCAGCACAAGAAGAATGGGGGCTTGGATTCGCTCGAGACGGGCGCGTGCCTCGGATGGACTTGGTAGAGTGCCGATCAGGCGAGAAAAGGCGATGCCATTCTCGAGTCCTTCGAGGACAGCCGTTGCGTCGTACGTAGGATCGGCCCAATAGAGCGGGCCATCGATGGTGTACGTCACAGCAAAGCTCCGTGAGGCCGGCGCGGCGGCCAAGGCAGCCTCAAGGGTCGCGCGCCGCTCATCCAACAGCGCCTGCCGTTCATCCGATGCGAGCTGCTCCCAGATGGCGTCAGCTTCATCGGCGAACTCCTCTATCGCATACGGCACTGCAGCGATGAGCACTATACGAGCGGTGTGTTCCGGATAGCGATCAGCGTACTCAAGCGCGATCTGACCGTGCACCCCATGTCCAACGACGACGATATCATCGTAGCCCAGGGCCAGCCGGGCTATCTCCACGTCATCCGCGAATGTGGACAGATCGATGGCGGACATCACATCGGCATCCGGTGCGTAATCGGGGATGAAGTGACGACCGTCCAGGAATACGAGCTCGAAGTGCTCTCTGAGGCGATCGGAGTAGGCCTTCGGGTAGTACACTGACGAGCCGAGGACAAAGACGGCTGGACCTGTACCCTCCCGCACCCAACGAAGCTCCACTCCCCCCACGTCAAGTAGGCCGGACGAGGGCCGGTCGTCACTGGAGCGCGCATCGTCCGCTGGAGCGCACGACGCCCAGCAAGCGAGGCAGAGGGTCATGACTAGTCCAGCATTGCGCATCGCAGATCCTCCGGAGCTTGGACTCGACTCTAGCTAACGGTTCGCGCTTAAGCTGCAGGCGTGCAGCCTGCCGCATCGCAGATTCATTCTTCCTCTGACCGGCATCGGGACTTCCTCCCCTCTCGGAGCCCAACTCCCCGAGCGCCTGGCTGCTTCAAGCGCGTGTTAGGTAGCACACACTAACCCGGCTCGGGCCGGCGGAGCCGGCGGCGGACGTAGAACCAGACCGGCAGAACCACTAGCAAGAGTAGTGCGGTGGCTCCGATGCCCGTGCTGAGCGGCGGCTGATTCCTTGTGAGGAACTGGGGAAGCCATCCAGCTGCCAACGTGGCTCCGCCCCAGCTCGCCACGAGCGGCAAGGCCCATGACCGCATACGCCATAGACCGAGTGCGGCGCCGAGCGCAGAAACCCCATACCAAAGCCCTACCACAACCAGCGCGACTTGGGCTCCGAACCGGACGTCGATGGTGGAAGCCCAGATGGCGATGGTGAACCCGCCAAGCGAAAGCCAGGCCAAGAGGAGGGCAATGACCGTTAGAGGAGCAGGGCGTTCTCGGGCCATGTGTGCTACCTAACGGTCAGCGCATGACCTGCGAGCGATCTAGCTCGCCGGGCGCGCGTCTCGGTGAACGTACTCGTATCAATGCCAGGGGCTCAGTCATTCGGCTTCCTTTGAAAACGTACGCGCTCGGCTGGTCCATGCGCTTGTTAGACGGCACCGCCACTGAGGAAGCACCGCAAGTCACTTGCCACTAGGTCCCATAGGGGTGTCAGATGACTGGGTGCTCACGGGCGCTACGCCGAAATAGCGCGGAAACGCAATCATGCCGCCGATGCCTCCACCGATGCCACCCAGCACTACCAGCAGCCACCCGAACGTGTCGAACTCGCCAAGCAACATGTTCAGTCCGCTCATCAGTACTGCGTAGAACACAACGCCCAATGCGAACCCAACGGCCCGAGAGTGAGCCCAAGGTAGGAGGAGTGCACCGATGGTAGCCAGGCCAACACCCCAGGCGAAATAGAACCCGAAGAAGTACACTGGTCGGGCGTGAGCGTCGGCGAATGGTTCAGTTCCGCTGACGACCGCGTAGTACGCCAACGCCGCCCACAGCGCGCCTACAGCCGCACCGGTGAGTAGCCCTCCCACGAGCCGACGTGGCCATGGAGGGAAGCGAGGATGAACGGTACGGGATCCCCCACTAGGCTCTGGGGACCCTGCAGCGGTCGGTGGGGTGTGGCCCATGGAGTGCCGTCTAACGGTCAGTGCATGACCTGCGAGCGACCGGCTTGCGGGCCACGCCTCTCGATGAACGACCTCGTATCAACGCCAGGCACATCAACAGTCAATTTCCTCTACAACGTACCGGCTCGCCAGGTCCATGCGCGGGTTAGACGGACCCTTGCGAAAGAACGGTAGATCCAACAATTGCTGCTGCCGGAACGAAATTATAGGCGCAGTGCAAAGCTATCGCTGGCGCAAGTGAATCACTCCACATTCGTGCTAGAAGGAGCGCTACACCGGCAACCGTTACACCGAGAAGTGCCGGCCAATGGTGCGAGACTTCGGGCACGTGCATGCCAACAAACAGCGCGGTCACGAAGAGTCCCGCGATAAGGGATCCCCAGCTACGCCGCAGGCCTTCGAACACCGCGCCACGGAACACGAACTCCTCAATAGGTGGAGCCAGTATCAGCGCGGCGAAGACCCATGCAAATTGAGCAACTCCTGGGGTCTCAGCCGCCCGCGCAAGGATGCCAGGTGTGAAGTCTTCGCGGACCGGTGTGTGGACGCTCAAGAAGAGTATGCCGGTTCCGAGAGCAAAACCGGATATCATTGCCAGCAGCATCGGGAGCAGTGACGAAGCCCGTGCGCCGATTGCCCGAGTCAGGTCAACACCGGCGGTACGACATCGGCTGGAATACCTGCGGAAAACGAACAGAGCCACAAGACCTGCCACTAAGAAGGAAAGCAGTATGCCCAGTGCTAGAAACGGCTGCAGACGATTGGTGTCGACTTGACCGTCCTCCCCTACGCTGAAGGCGACGATCGGTACCCACACGGCCGCGTGGGCGGCCACGTACGCTGCAAGCAGGGTGAGGGCCTGACGAGCGCGAAACGGTCCTTTGCGGGCATCCTGATCCGCACTCCAGTGTGCGCGTCGCTCGGCGCTCAGTCGTGTTCGGGCAAGGAGTCTGCCCAGTCCCCATCCAGCAAGCTCATAGATGCCGAACGCGCCAAAGAGGAGCACTGCGGCCGCGATTAGTGTGACGAAGAATGGATCCTGAGCCCCAGCATCCGCGTGCAGCAGCGCCGCTGCCAGGACTGACAGCACAGCCAGTACGACGGTCTTGCCGAGTGCGCGGTCCGTGAGCTGGCGTCTCGGGCCTTGGGTCACAAAGAGTGCCTGTTGGTGAGCCGTCTAACGGTCAGCGCTTGAGCTGCGGGCGTACAGCCCGCCGTATCGAAACATCATCGGTTCCCCTATCGGCAGTGATGCAAGTCCTTCCATGGAACCTGACCCCCTAGGCGCCCGGCAGACTCCAAGCGCTTGTTAGACCGCGGCTCCATTCGGTTCTCAGTACCGGCCCCTTATCTCGGCAGCGACGACATACGGCACGTCCAGCTCGTCCTTCGTCACGTAGTGGAGGCGCCCACCCTTGATGACAACGTTGGTGAGTGGATCCAGCCGGTGTGGGGCCGTCAGCTGCCCCAGGTACACACCCTCGCGGTCGAACACGTCGAGCCGCGTCCGGTCTTCCTCGGGCGCAGAAACCAACGTCACCCAGAGGTAGCCTTCCTCGTCCGCCGCCAGCGAATGGAAGATCGGCCGTGTCTCAGTCTCCATGTCGAGGGAACCCGAGACGACACGCCGCCGCAACTGCTCTTCCTGACGTCTCGCAGAATCGCGCTCCGCACGCGAGAGTGCCTCGGCCTCGCGCAGGCGCTCAATGACTCGCACCGTGTCGCCCTCATGCGTGAGCAACCACAACCTGTACTTGTGTTGCACACCCACCCACCAGCCGTCTTCCGTCAACAACCGACGACCCGTCAGCGGTGGGGTGTCCTCAGGAAGACGAGGCGTTGGAAGCGTGTCGAGGTATTGCATTGAGACGGGATCATATTTGGCGAGGCCTCCCCCCAACCCTGTGGGGGTGACATAGGACATGACTTCTAAGAGGTATCCCTCTTCCCCGAAGACGTTCTCCCACCTGGCGTACGCAACGCCACTGATCCGTCGCGGATACTCCGCGAGGAGTGCTCCGCTGGTGTCGAACACACTGAATCGGCCATTGTTCTGATTGAGGGCCCACAGACGTCCCTGAGGATCGAACGCAATGCCCGTCAGCCCACCGAATTCCCCCGGCCCACGACCAGGTCGCCCGATGGTCCGGATGTAGGCACCGTCAGGCTCGAAGACGAGGATCTCTTGGACCATGGGATCGACGACATAGATGCGGCCCAGTGCGTCCACGCCGATATCCGCAACGTACCCGAACAGGGCCGGGCCGGAGTCAAACCGGGTCCCGATCTTCGCTACCTCCACGAGCTGCCACGGCGGTGTCAGGCCCCAGCGTCCTCGCTCCGAGTTCACCACGTGGATGACGCCTGACGGAAGGGTGTCGACCGTGGCCCACCAGTCTTGGGCACGGTCCGCCGTGCAGGCCACGGTGAGGAGCAAGACGGCGGTTACAGCCGTGTGTCGCATCTAGTCGAACGTCCCGGCTGCGGTCTAACGGTCAGCGCTTGAGCTGCGGGCGATCATGCTCGCCGGGCCACGTATATCGGCGAACGTACTCGTATCAACGCCAGGCGCATCAATCAATCCATTCCTTTAGAACGTACGCGCTCGCGAGGTCGATGCGCGGGTTAGGCTGCGTCAGGAGGTGGGGTCGTTGCGCGGCACGTGGAGTGAATAGCGCAACCATACCCTCACCGGCTGACCGTCGACGCGCGCCGGACGCCAGCGACAACCGAGCAGGCGTTCAACCGCCGACCGCTCAGCCTCAAAGATCTTCAGCACGCGGTGCACCGTCCGTGCACGAATCGTCCCGCGCTCGGGGCGTCCGTCGGTGCCAAGAGTAAAATCAAGTGCTACGAGCGTTCCCTCCTTCGCATCTGGCTCCTCGCAGCCGATAAGCTGGGGCGCCTCCGTGAGGCGATTGGGTGGGACGCAGCTCGAGCATTCTTGTGTCTTGGTGGCGGTGGCGCAGCTCGTAAGCGCCGCCAGCACAAGGAACCCTGGAAGGTTGACTGCGGGGGCAGGCCGTAGCACTGAACCTCCTGATGCAGTCTAACGG
>JBDHDY010000217.1:0-5689 GCA_039591275.1 Gemmatimonadota bacterium
CCCTCCTCAGGGATGCGGTAACTCAGTGAACAATCACCGCACCCTTCGAGACGAGGCTCCTTTGGAGCCCTCCTCAGGGATGCGGTCGTCCCTAGCTAACAGCTAACAGCTAATAGCTAACAGCTAACAGGAGGTGAACCAATGACACGATTCTCTTTGCGGCGGGCGTCAATCGTGACCCTGCTCGCCCTGGTGCTGCCTGCAGCAGCTGTGGTCGCCCAACAGGTGCCGCACCCGTCTGATGTGTTCGGGTTTACGCCTGGGGACGACTACAAGATGGCCGACTACACTCAAGTCACGGAGTATTTCCAACGCCTGGCCGAGGCCAGTGACCGGGTGGAGATGGTGGAGATTGGGCGGTCGGCCCTCGGCAAGCCGATGTTTCTCACGTTCATCTCGACTGCCGAGAACATTCGGCAACTCGACCGCTGGCGCTCCATCAGTGAGCAGCTGGCGCGCGCGAGGATCGACGATGACCAAGCCCGGCGCCTCGCCGCCGAGGGCAAGGCGATCGTGTGGGTGGACGGTGGGATGCACGCCACCGAGCGCGCCCACGGGCAGATGACGCCGCTGCTCGCTCACAGGGTCGCCACGGAAGAGACTCCCGAGATGCAGTTCATTCGGGAGAACACGATCTTCCTGCTCATGCCCAACATGAACCCCGATGGTCTCGACATCGTTTCCAACTGGTACCGTCGCAACTTGGGGACGCCTTTCGAGACGACCGGGCCACCGGAACTGTACCACCACTACGTGGGTCACGACAACAACCGCGACTGGTACATGATCCTGCAGTCTGAAACGCAGGCGGTCGCCCGCCAGCTGTACAGTGTGTGGTACCCTCAGATCGTCTACAACCAGCACCAATCGTCCCCGGCGTGGACACGAATTTTCGTGCCGCCGTTCGCGGATCCGGTGAACCCCAACATTCCGTCAGACGTCATCAGCGGTGTGAGCCTGGTCGGACAGGCTATGGTCAACCGGTTCTCCCAGGAGGACAAGGACGGCGTCATTTCCCGCCTGACATTCAGCATGTGGTGGAACGGCGGCATGCGAACGGCGCCGTACTTCCACAACCAGATCGGCATTCTCACGGAGACGGGACAGACGTCGCCCACGCCGACCTTCTGGGATCCAGAGCAGCTTCCGGAGTTCGTCGGCGGTCGTCGTGGCGGTGGCGTCCCCACCGCGCGGCCGACCATGTATTACCCGGATCCGTGGGAGGGTGGGTGGCTTCACTTCCGAGACGCCATCGACTACATGATCACGGGATCCATGGCGGTCCTCGACATCGGGGCGAAGCGTCGCCAGGAATGGCTATACAACATCTACCGGATGGGCAGAGACGCCATCGAGGCTGGTGAGGCGGGGGGGCCCTTCGCCTACGTTATTCCGACAGAACAGTGGGATACGGGTGAGGGCCGCGAGTTGGTCAACGTGTTACGACGGGGTGGAGTGGAAGTGCACCGTGCCACCGGAGACTTCACGGCCGACGGGCAGCGCTTCTCCCGCGGGGCGTATGTGGTTCCCGCCGCGCAGGCGTTCCGCCCGTATGTAGTGGATCTCATGGAGCGCCAGAACTACCCGGACCGGCGAGCCTATGAAGGCGGACCTCCGATCCCGCCATACGACCTGGCTGGCTGGACGCTTCCCATCCAGATGGGTGTGAACGTGGTCCGTGTTGAACAACCCTTCCAGGCGCCGCTCGAGCAGATCGAGTTGGTGGAAGCGGATGCCGGGACCGTCTCGGGGGATGCGGACTTCGGTTTCGTCCTGTCCCACCAGGAAAATCTCAGCACCCTCGCGGTCAACCGGTTGCTCAAGGCCGGCGATCGAGTGCACTGGGCCGGTGCGCAGATGCAGGCAGGCGGCACAGTGTTCGACCCTGGTGCCATTGTGATCGAAAACAGGCGGGGAACGCAGGACCGCGTCGAAGCGCTTGCACAGGAGCTCGGCTTGGACTTCAGCGGACTTGCGGGTCAGCCGGACGTGCAACTGCACCGACTCAGCACGCCGCGAGTTGGCTTGTACAAGAGCTGGGTGTCCAACATGGATGAAGGTTGGACGCGGTGGCTCCTGGAGCAATATGAGTTTCCGTTGGATACGCTGCACGACGCTGACATCGAGAGGGCCGATCTCTCCCGCTACGATGTGATTATCATGCCGGATCAGTCGCCCGAGCGGATCATGAAGGGACATGAGCCCGGGACCATGCCGTCCGAGTATGTCGGAGGGCTCGGCGTCGAGGGTATTGCGGCTCTCAAGCAGTACGTCGAAGCCGGTGGGACAGTCGTTGCCTTGGATCAGGCGAGTGACCTCGCCATCGAGCAGTTCGGCCTTCCGGTGCGCAATGCCGTGGCGGGTGTGGAGAGCAGTGAGTTCTTCATCCCGGGTTCGCTAGTCGGATTGGAGGTGGACACGAGTCATCCGCTGGCGTACGGGATGCAGCAAGATGGCGCTGCGTTCTTCGTCAGGTCACGGGCCTTCAATGTCGTACAACCGGCGAGAGCGGGAGAACAGCGGGCTCCCGAACAGCAAGTGGAAGTGGTGGCCCGCTACGCGAGTGAGAATGTCCTCAGGAGTGGATGGGCCCTCGGTGAGGATCGCTACCTTGCCGGCCGGCCGGCAGTGGTCCGCGCTCACCTGGGTCAAGGGGACGTGATGCTCTTCGGCTTCCGCGCGCAGTTCCGCGGTCAGCCGCGCGGCACCTTCAAGTTCCTGTTCAACGCCATCCACGGCTCCACACTACCGGAGCTGCCCAAGCGGGCAGGCGTTGCGGCAACCAGTCAGGGAATGTAGTGACTCGAAGTATTAGCCTCCTGGCGGTTCTGGCTCTGGACGTCGCCCTTTGCGGGCGGCCAGCCCAGGGCCAGGACATCCAGCAGGCTGGCGCTGGCGAAGACAAACGCTGGCCGATCGATGTCGAGGGTGCCGTTCGACCGGTGAGTGAGGCCGTCCGCATCTCGGATGAGATCAGGCTCGACGGCAAGCTGGACGACCCCGCGTGGCAGGAAGCCCATCCGATCACGGAGTTCGTCCAGTCGATCCCCAATGAGGGATACCCGCCCACCGAGCCGACGACCGTGCGTATCCTCTACGACGATCGCAAGCTGTACATCGGAGCTCTGTGCCATGACTCGGAACCGGACAAGCTGATTGTCACCACGTTGGAGTATGGTCTGAAACCGAGCACGCACGACATGGATGTCTTCGCGATAACGCTCGACACCTTCCTCGACAGGCAGAACGCGTTCATCTGGTTGGTCAATCCCCATGGCGCCTATCGGGACGGTCAAGTGTTCAACGACAGCCGCGGGGCCGACTACGCCTGGCGAGGCGTGGTCGAGATCAAGACGGACATCCACGACTCCGGGTGGACTCTTGAAATGGCAATTCCCTGGACGACTCTGCGATTCGATCCGACTCGCGACGAACAGCGCTGGGGAATGCAGATGATGCGCCGGGTGAGGAGAAAAAGCGAAGATTCGTACTGGGCTCCGGTAGATAGAAGAGATCTGGTGCACCGCATGTCCCGGGCCGGTACGTTGATCGGATTGCAGCGCGTGAGTCCGGGGCGGAACCTCAAGATCAAGCCCTTCGTCTTTGGGACTGATTTCTCGGGCGGTCTGCATCCGGCAGACGCCGATGACGACGAGGGGCTCGATGCAGGACTGGATTTCAAGTACGGTGTGACATCAGGGCTCACCCTCGATCTCACGTACAACACCGACTTTTCCCAGGCTGAGGTGGACCAGCAGCGGGTGAACCTCACGCGCTTCCCCCTCTTTTTTCCCGAGCAGCGCGAGTTTTTCGTTGAGAACTCCGGGTCATTCGTGCTGGGCGATGTGAGGGAGCGGAATTATCGGATGGGGTCATCCCTGCGGGATTTCACTCTGTTCCACTCACGACGCATCGGGCTCGAGAGCGGCCTGCCCATACCCGTTGTTGGCGGGGGTCGCCTGACGGGGCGAGCTGGAGACTTCGAGCTCGGCGTATTGAACCTGCAGACGGAGTCGGTGGAGCCTCAATCGCCGACGGATCCCCGGACGCCGGGTCCTGCTGAGAACTTCAGTGCCGTCAGAGTGCGGCGGAACTTCGGAGGCTCGGATGTGGGGGCTATGTTCCTCAACCGTCAAGCCACCGGCTCCATGGCCGATGGCGAGTTCAACCGCAGCTACGGCTTCGACGCGAACATCCATCTTCTCAACCACATGATCATCAATTCATACCTGGCGGGCTCCGACGACCCCGGGGCCGCCAATGGGAGTCAACTCGCCGGGCGTGTCTCGGTGGGGTGGAGGGATCGGATGTGGGACGCGTCGGGATCTTACAAACAAGTCGGCGACGCGTTTAATCCCGGCGTAGGGTTCGTGCGGCGCCGGGGCATTCGCCAGAGCTACGCGACCTTCGGAGCACATCCGCGGCCGCGTATTCCATTGGTGCAGGAAATCAACCCATACGGGGAAATCCACCACATCACTGATCTGGACTCCGAGTTGCTGACGCGCCGGGGAACTATCGGTTTCGGTGTGCAGTTTCTGGATGGAAGCACATTGACGCTGAGGTACAACAACCGCTTCGAGCGGCTGGATGAGCCATTCGACGTTAATCGAGACGGAGTGGTGGTCTTTCCCGTGGGCACACACGACTTCCAGGAGGGCAGCGTCTCGTTCACCTCGAGTCGCGCGAGGGCGTTCAACGCTTCTGCAAGCGTGACGGGTGGCAGCTTCTTCAGCGGCAGTCGGGTCTCCGTCAGCGCTTCGGCCCAGTGGCGTGCCAGCTACCGCCTTTCCTTCAACGTCTCGGCCACCCATGATGACGTTTCGGGAGAGGGGGGCTCATTTACGGCGGACGTGCTGCGGAGCCGCATCCAGTTCGCTGGCTCGACATCCCTCTTTGGGAGCGCCGACGTCCAGTACAACAGCCAGAGGGACGAGCTGATCACCAATTTGAGGGTGAACCTCATCTACGCGCCCCTGAGTGACGTGTTCCTGGTCTTCACGGAGAGGCGCAATGTGGACCTTGGGTCGGTCGTCGAGCGGCAGATAACGGCCAAGGTGACCAAGATGTTCGCCTTCTGAGGTCCGCTGGCCCCTTGTAATTTTGGGTAGGGCGAAGGGTGTAGGGGGGGGGGGAGAACCGAGGAACGGTGAGTCCCTCCCGCGGTAGTATAAGGGGTAACTGATTCCTCCGCCTTCCTCCTCCCCCCTCCCTCCTCATCGGGGGGGAGTGGGGAGGAGAGAGTGGGGAGGAGGGAGAAATCGAATATGCGCCTGAAGGTCAGGATTCTATTGCCTCTCATTGTCTCGTCCTGGGGCTGCTACTCCTATGTACCAACCACAGTGGACGCTGTCCCGGAGGGCGCCCAGGTGCGGGCCTTGGTCACCGTCGAGCGTCAGGCGGCCCTGAGAGATCAGGTCGGCCTGAACGACGATGCCGTAGAAGGGCAGGTGGTGGAGAGGCGGTCGGACCGGCTACTCCTTTCGGTACGTACGGCCAGTACCGCGGAGGAGTTTGGCAGCCGGTCGCTGTACCAGCGCGTCGAGATACCGCAGGCGGACGTGCTGCGGGTTGATGCGAGGCAGGTGAGTCCTCTCAAGACAGCCGGGATCGTCGCGGTCGCGTCGGGCGGAATCGTGGTCCTATTGCTCGAGGTGTTGGGAGGGGAAAGCGTCAGCGGCAGTGGCAA
>JBDHDY010000218.1:0-5674 GCA_039591275.1 Gemmatimonadota bacterium
TGAGGAGGAAGGGCCAACGCGACATGCCCTTGCCGCCAAAACTCGCTGGACCATTACAGCCGTCCAAAGCGTCGGCCATCGCGTCGCCGAGCTTCACATTTGCCGGCTTCTGTGTTGAGGGGCGCTCGGCCGAAGCCGGGCGCGCAGGCAGCAGACCCCACAGCACCACCAGGGACAGCAGGACGTGGAGTCCGCGAATCGGACGATCGATACTCACTGGCTCGCTCCGAAACCCCGCAGACGGAACTCAGCCGATCTCGAGCTCCACCACGTTCAGCTTGGCCAGATCGATCTCGCCCAGACCGTGCTCGTGGGCCTTGCGGATCATGGTCACACTCGGGCCGTCCCGGTCGATCAGGCCCGCGCCGTAGACATCGCAGGCCACACGGTCGGTGGTGGCCACGACGCGCTCCGGCCGTGCGATGTCTCCCGGGCCGAACGGACCGTCGCTGGTCAGGCAGACCGTGGCGTCGGCGACGATAAGATCCGGAGCTCTGACGACTGTATTGAGATCGGCAACGCACCGTTCCATGCGGACCACGTCCTCGCCCTCCCACGTCGGGTGGAAGGCGCGGTTGTCGGTGGGGTGGGAGGTGCCCATGTAGTTTTTCAACACGCCGGTGAAGTTCGAACCGATGTGATCCTTGAACAACGGCACGCTGATGAACACGTCGCTGTCCCACAGGACGTCAAAGACCCGTACTCGCTCCAGCGTGAGCCCGTTGGCCACCTCCATCATTTTCCAGCGCGACTCGTCATCGGCATCGACCTGCACCAGGCTGGCCCCGCTGGCATCCACGAAGTCGGCGATGCGGCTGCGCTCCCAGTACTTGCCGGAGATCCAGGTCATCCAGCGCACGTCGCTGGCGCCGGCCTCACGGCACAGCTCCACCACGGTGCGCACCACGTCCGGGTTTGTGGAGCAGCCCGGATGGGAGCCCTGGGCGTTGGGCAGGATGTTGACCACTTGGCCTGGTTGGACGAACGCCTTCATTCCCCCCATGGCGTCGATCACCGCACGCGTGTTGGCCACGGCATCCGGCCCGTGGGCTGAAACCAGGTCGGGCGGTGGAGCGACCTCGCCCCGTCCGCAGGACAGGCCGAGGCCCGTGGCCACCAGGGCTCCGGCCTTGGCCGAGGTGGCGATGAACTCCCGTCTGGAGAGACATTTCTTCGTGCTCATCGCGTGACTCCTTCTTCCGCTGCTGCCCCTGCGTTGAATAGTGCCAGCAGTTGACGCGCCGCAGCCGACCCAGCGGCAGTGACTGCAACCTGGACGAACCGCCCACGACTGGCTGCCGATAGACCGGTTCCTCCTGAAAAGGTGACGTCGAGCCCGTGCGACGATCGCTTCACGATCGTAGCGGAGTCCTCGCCCGCGGTCTTGGCCGCGCCGTCCAACGCATCGGTTGCAGCGGCCTCGCTCGCAAAGGAGAAGACGAGGAGCCTTCCCTCCTCGCCTCCCGGAATGGCGTAGCGACCGCTGACGGCGTGCCCGCGGAACAGTCGACCGGCCTCGGGAGAGATCTTTCTCATTCCGAGCGAACCTACGACATAGGCCTCCGTATTCGGCACGCGGTGCTCCTCCGGAAGCATGCGAAGCGATTGGGGAGGGCTACCGCCGGCGGTGAACCCCGAGGCCAGCTTGCGGGAGGCCTTCAGGACCTCGCTCTGGGCTTCGTTCGATTGAGTCTGTGCGGTGACCACCACAAGCTGGTTGCCACATTGGAACCGGGCGTAATACTCGCCCAGGCTCCCCCGGTCGCACAGCTCCAGCGGCTGCGCCTGGTCGGAGCGCAGGATGGAGAAGATCCCGAAGGCGTCGCCGGTCATGGCGTAGACCTCGACCGCGATCCGATCCTCGCCGCGCCCATAGTCGCGAAGCGTGACCTGCTCGAAACCGTACTCGTGGTAGATGTCGGCGCCGCCATTGATGTAGAGAAACAGCTCGTCGCCCACGAACGTCTCCGTCTCGTTGACCGCGGACCACGCGCCGAGCGCCTCCGGCAATGGTGGTGGCGAAGATGCCGCAGCAAACGAGGCCGAGAGCAGAACGCTGATCGCCGCCAGCAGGACGCGCATGCGAGAATTCTCTCACATCCCGCGGCGATTCGGACAGCGAGCTCATGTCAGATCAAGGACAAGGATTGTCGTTTGAACGCGGCACTCCCGAGCTCGTTTGGCCCAGATCGCCTTCGACCAAGGCGGTGACACCGGCAGCCAGATAGAACGCGCACTCCCCGCTATCGAGTGGCGCGGCGTCATCCACCCAGGAGACCGAAAGATCGCAGTACCGGCGCGCCATGCCGGGCGGGCCTGGGCTCTGCGTGTAGACGCCCGTCGTCTTGAGCACGCTGAGATCGCCCTTGTAGCAATTCCATGAGCTGAAACCAATCTCCCCTAGCCACTGAAGATGATGGGGGAGGTCGAAGTAGGTGAAGATCAGGCCGTCGTCCAGATCGCAAAGGTCGCCCTCGCCGTCGTTGTCGTCATCTGCCTGATCGGGATTCGGTGAACTAGTCCAGCGAGTTTGAGGATGTCGGATCAGCACTTTCTCGCCATGTGTGGAAGCTGTCAAACGGGCTCACCGGACTGTAAGATAAGTGCTTGGGGAGGGAGGGCCAACGCGACATGCCCTTGCCGCCAAAACTCGCTGGACAACTACACCTCCTACGTGCTCGCCTGAGACGATCGGACGAGGCCCTTGCGGCAGCTCGCGATTCAGCCCTTCAAACGCTTCACCAGTTCGGCGACCCGCTTCCCGAGCTTGCCGGCGTCCTTGACCGTCTGCTTGTCCGGTTTCTCGACGCAGGAGGCCCCGTAGTGGCCGGTGGCGTCCATCGGGTCACCCACCACTATCATCCCGTAGATCAGCATCGCCTGGAGGATGGAGAGGATGGTAGTCTCCTTCCCTCCCGATGGGTCGGCGGAGGTGGCGAAGGCCGCCCCGACCTTCCCCTCCATCTTGTTGCGAACGTTGACGAACTTGTCGATCACCCCTTTGAGTTCGGCGGCCATCGTTCCGAAATAGACCGGCGAGCCGGCGATCAACCCGTCTGACGAGACGAAGTCCTTCTGGGTGACGTCCTCCGCGCGCTTCAGGACGGACTCCACCCCCTTCACCTGCTTCACTCCCTCGGCCACAGCCCGGGCCAGTGCTTCCGTGTTCCCTGATCGCGAGTAGTACATGACCAGGATCTGCATGATCTCCTCCTTCCGGACGCTCGACGCGCCTATCCGGTGAGAGTTTGCCACGACGGACTGTTTCGCGAAAGCGCCTCGGCAGCACGATGCGGGTCGCGTCAAAACCGTCCCCCGGTGTAGTAGTCCAGCGAGCTTGAGAATGTCGGATCGGTACTTTCTCGTCCCGTGTGGAAGCTGTCAAACGGGATCACCGGACTGTAAGATAAGTACTTGAGGAGGAAGGGCCAACGCGACATGCACTTGCCGCCAAAACTCGCTGGACCACTACAGCACTGTTTACTTTCGCTGGCCTAGCACACCTTTGAGGGTAAATCAGTTCTAGGATAATGTTCGTCGACAAAGGTGTCTTATTAGCTCGAGCGGGAGTTATATCCCGTGGCAGCATCAAAGGAGGACACGATGTCCGAATACATTCGAATCGCGAGGACCCCTATATTTCTGTTGATCATTCTTGTGTTAGCTTCCCCGATCCTGGCTGTACCTAGGAGCGAAAACAAGCCCAATATTGTACTTGTATTAATGGATAATTTTGGTTACGGGGAACCTGGCGTTTATGGCGGCGGCGCCATACGCGGGGCCCCTACGCCGAATATCGATAGCATTGCGCATGAAGGCTTCCAGCTGACGAACTATAACGTGGAGGCGGAGTGCACACCGTCACGCGCATCGTTGATGACCGGCCGCTACTCGATACGCACACGGCTGCGGCGAGGTGCTCCACCGCGGGATCCATGGTACGGGTTAACCCTGTCGGAGCACACGCTGGCTGAACTCCTATCGGATGCCGATTACGCGACAGGATTATTCGGCAAATGGCATTTGGGAGACACCGAGGGCCGCTTTCCCACCGATCAGGGTTTCGATGAATGGTGGGGAATCCCCAGGTCATCGGATAGGTCTTTCTGGCCGGACAGTGGCTCGTATCAAAAAGACTCGGGAACCAGTTTCATGCATGTCATGTCCGCCAAGCGTGGTGAGAAGCCCAAAGAACTGGAAGTCTTTGGCCGTCAGAAGCGTGCGACGATTGATCGAGAGATTACCGATCACGCGCTCGACTTCATTCAACGCAAGGCTAAGGAAGACAAACCATTCTTCGTTTACATTCCCTATACGCAGACACATACCCCTCATGACCCCCATCCCGACACCAAGGGTAAAACCGGAAACGGCGATTTCGCCGACATCCTCGCACAGACGGATATCTATGTCGGTGAGCTCCTGAATACGATCGAAGAGGTAGGGATCAAGGACGACACCATTTTCATCTTTACATCTGACAACGGGGGCTATGGAGGAATTGGAAGAGAAGGATTCAACGGCCCCTGGCGAGGTAGCCTTTTTACGAGCTACGAAGGTTCCTATCGCGTTCCCTTTCTGATCCGCTGGCCCGGCAAAATACCTCCGAGACAAATATCCAATGAAATTGTCCATGCGATGGATGTGTACGCCACATTGGCTGCTATGCTTGGTCTTGATATCCCGAGCGATCGCATCATGGACAGTGCTGACCATTCCGATTTCCTGATGGGTAAATCAGAGACATCCGCTCGAGAGTCGATCGTCCTTTACATTGGCAACGAAGTCGTCGGGGTTAAATGGCGGAACTGGAAAATGCTCTTCAAGGAAATTGAGAGAATCGGTGAGCCTGTCGTAACAAACATCGAGCCCGCGTTCTACAATCTACTGAAAGACCCGCAAGAGCAAGAGCGTCTTCGCCATTACATCGAGGATACGTGGATAGAGGCACCCTTGTACAAAGTGCTAGCTGAGCACCAGGCGTCGCTTGAGAAAGATCCGGGCACACCGGATCCGTAGATACCAAAAACACATGGGACCACAAAATAGATCAGCTCCCATGGCACAGAGCGGGTGACCCGACGCGGTGCTCTTCTACTCGCTGATCGAGTCGGCGAAGCTGTGCGGGGTCGATCCGCGCGCCTATCTATGGGAGGTCACCCTGCGGGCCGTCCGGAACCCGGGCACGGTCACCCTCGCACGCGACCTCAAGTCCCCGGAAGCCTGAGAAAAATCAGCTGATTGACCCAGTGCGGCCGATACCGCGATAATGGGCGAGGACTTACGAAGAACATTACAAGCGGAGGAAGCGATCATGAAGGAATTTGTGTTAGCGACAATTTGCGATTTCACGACTCATAAGAAGATATGTTCGTATATATCATTACTTATTCTTTCTGCGATACCCGTAGAAGCAAAAGGTACCCAGCCAAATGTTCTATTTATAGTGGTCGACAATCAACCCGCCTCGATTTTGGGAACTTATGGGAACCCGGATGTTAAGACGCCCAATATTGATCGACTTGCTAATGAAGGAGTGCGTTTTACCCGCGCTTTCGCCGTACACGGCATGTGTTCACCTACACGTGCCACGTTGTTGACAGGGCTCCTGCCATCTCAACATGGGGTCCAAGATTGGCTCGATGATGAAGAGATGAAGAATTGGCCCAGTGAT
>JBDHDY010000219.1:0-11112 GCA_039591275.1 Gemmatimonadota bacterium
GTGGCGACGACCGTACCGCTTGGCGTTCTCTCAAAACTGTGCGGATAGGTGTACGGCCCGACGCCCGCAAACGCCGCTTCTACGAATGGGGTGAGTGGATCGCCGAGGTTGATGACCCACGACCGGCCCGAACGGAATCCATGCACGAACAGCCGGCCTCCCTCGGGCATCACGTGCTCGGTGTGGTGTGCGCCGGCGCTGAACCCTACAGGTGCGGTAGCTAATACCTCTCCGTAGCTGTCCGACGCAGAGTCGGCGTCAATCACGGCGAGAAAGTCGCTGTCTGAGGAGTCGGGGTCTGCGGCCCAGACATAGAGATAGCGGCTGGCTCGGTCGGCATCCTGTGTTCGTCGAGCTGGGGAACAGGCCACCACAACCACAAGGAGCGCTATCAGTCCTCTGATCATCATCAAAGTTGGCGTGCCGTTGAAATGCGCGGGCTTGTCAGGCAACAAGTGATCCTCCGGAATCGCCGTTCGCAATTTGCAGATCTGCAATCACAGCCAGCGACGCACTCTGGCTCGATAGTTATCCCATTCAGATCCAAAAGCCTCAGCCAGCATCCGCTCCTCCATGCGGACGAAGCGGATATCCATCAGGATCGCGAAGGCGACCACCGGAAGCAGGGGCGATACCGTGCCAAGCAGCAGCGCCACGCCGGCCAACATCAGAGTGATCCCGACGTACATGGGATTACGGCTCAAAGAAAAAGGAAATGCCGTGACCAGGGCCGACGACCGCTCGAAGGGTTTGACCGTTGTCTGGCGGTGCTTGAATTGTCGGTCCGCTGCCACGTTGAGCCCGATGCCAATTACGAGGGGCAAAAGCCCGATCAGGCTTCCCGGAAGCGAGAGATACCGGGCCACCGGCCAGAGAAAGTGGAGGCCGGCCATGGCGACGAGTGCCAGAAGGAAATACACCGGGGGAAGAACTTTGCCCATCTGAGGTATTGTCCCTTCTCTCTACTTAGAATCATCCACTAGAGGGGACGTGTCTCACCCTCAATCTCGGCCGTGACGTGACAAGATACGGTTGGAGACTGGGCGAAACTAGGTGCTGGGAGGGGGATGCGCTTGAGTCGACCAACCTTCGTGGGACCGTCGCTACCAGCCAGAGCGTTCCCTTACACTGTTGATATGCGCTAGGTGGTGGCGCTCGTGCCAATCCAGCATCTGGAGCAGATTATCCAAGGTAATGAGCCCACCCCATTCCGGTCGCTCGAACGAGCGAGAGAAGTCGTCGGCGTTCATGGAACGAAGCAGAACATCCCATCGGGTGTGAACAGCGGCAAGCAACGACAATGACACATCCACCGGGCTTTCACGCGCGTCTTGGAACTCGCCCCACGCCGTGGAGTCATACATGCGTAGCAGAGGCTTATCCGAGGTGAGCGTGGTCTTGAAGACGGAATACGCCTGTAAGTGGCTGTCTGCCAGATGGTGGACGAGCTGGCGAATGCTCCAGCCCCCCGGCCGATACGGAGTATCAAGCTGTTTCTCACTCAAACCCGAGACGGCCTTCTCGACTAAGGTTGGAGTCTGAGCGAGCGACTCGATCCGTCCCTGTCGAGTCGCCACGGAAGTCTCCCCCTCTAGCTCATCCAAAGTGAATCGGCCGATCGGGTATTGCAGGAGAGTATCATTCATCGGTTGCGCCTCGAGCTGCACAGGCTTGTTAGGTACCGTCCGTCAGCGCGCATCACGCCACATGAACCAGTTGTGCACACCGAGTATGTGCTCCTCACCCACGACACGAAAGTCAAACCGCTTGTAGAAGGGTACATTCTCGGGCCGATCCGTCTCGAGGTAGGCAGCACGGCCGTCGCTGTCGACCATTTCGCAAAATCGGTTCATGAGTTGCGTTCCGATCCCTTGACCTTGTAATCGGGGTGAAATTCCCACCGGTCCGAGATGCCAATGCGGCTCCTTGGGATCGTGCTGACCCCACACACCCTGCAGTTTTGCCGCCCTAGCCATCGCTCCCCTTAGTACCTCCCCACGGAGGATGAGCATCATTCGGGGCACAAGTTTGGCTGTATCCGCGGCACTCATCTGGCACTTGGGCCACGGCGCCATGTTGAGAACACCGACAAGGTCACCGGCCTGATGGGCCACGAGGACCTTCGAGAATGGGCGGTCGAGTTTGAGGAGTCGGAAAATCGCCGCCTGCTTGCGCCTTTCGGAATCTCCTTGCCGGCGCCAAATCGCCGCACTGTTCGGATTGGTGATGAACGCATCACCGAGAACGGTTGCTGCCTCGTCGGCCTGCTCAGGCTTCAAGAAATCGATTGATACGTCCATGTGACGTTCTCCGGCAGCGAAGTGCCGATTTGCCGTCGCCGCGGAGGCGTGGCCTTGTTGGACCGCGGCTCAAGTACAACACGGCAGCCTCTCGGCGTAGGAATCACAAACCGGGATAGGCACTGAGGAAGATGAGCAAAAAACCCACAGTATCCATTGTCCCGTGTGCCAAGATCGGTACCCAGAGATTGCGGTGATTGGTCAAATACAAGATCCCAAAGACTAGACCGCTGAACCCAGTCGTCACCACGCCGGCGATGCCTTGATACAAATGCCCCAGGCCAAACACGAGGCTCGTTCCGATCAGCGTGAGCACCCACGCGGCACGGCCCCCACCAGCCGACGTTGCGATGCGGTTCATTAGATATCCGCGATACACAAACTCCTCACCGAACGCTGCGAGCACCCAGGCGACAGCGAGGGAGAGGAGCAAGAAGTGCGTATTTCCGATCAACGGTCGAAACATGCTGACATCTGGTAGTCCGCCCGTGAATCTGGCGATCAGCGGCTCGATCAGATACTGGTAGCCAATGCCCGCCCCAACGCCAACGAACACCGGACGGCTCCATCTAGCCGCCCGGGCCAGCCCGACTCCTCGCATCCCGATGCGGCGCAGCCAAAGCACCAGGACACCGTAAGCCACGAGATACGGTGTGGCGTTGAAAGGGAGCTTGCCGAGAAAACCGGCAGCGAGGATGAGCGCTGCCCCGGCCAACTCCACCGCGACAAACCGGTTGGGATCGCGAAGGGACTCGCGAATTGTCATTGCTGCTCAGCGGCTGCCGCAAGTTGCTGTTGCAGGGCTGCGAAGTCGAGCACGCCCCATTCTTCTGTGATCTTTCCGTCCAGCACTCGCAGCACCACGATCTCTTCAACTGCAATGGCTTGTCCGGTGGGCCCTATGCCCATGTACTCACCGGTGTGCACCATGTGGAGCGTGATGCCGACTGCCACGAGATCGTCCTCGGCAACCATGTAGTGGATCTCATGGTGCATTTCCGGAAATCCGGTGAGGGCGTCGGACATGAACTGCCGATACGCCGCCAGGTCCATAGCATCCGGACTGTTGAAGTGAGTCTGGAAATCGGACGTCAGCCACTTGTCGATGAAGTCCAAGGAGCCGCTGCTCTCGTCGATATCCTGGAAGAACTGACGCGCCACTTCCTTGTTTCCCTGCAAAAGCGCACCCCCAGGCTGATTACCGCATGCTAGGGCGACAAGCGAAATCAGAGACAGTGAAATAATTCGGAAAGTGTGCACAAGACGCCTCCTGTACGGTAGGACGAGAGCCAGGCGAGCGTGCTTACTGCTCAGCGCAGGGCCGCCTCACGACGCCTGATAGATCTGTATGAGGTTGCCGCAGGTATCGTTGAATACGACGATGATAGCGCTACCAGCGTCGGTCGGCTTGGCCGTGAAGGACACACCGAGTGCCGTCAGTCGCTGATACTCTTGCTCGATGTCGTCAACCGCGAACGATGTCAGGGGAATGCCGGCCTCAAAGATGGCGCGCTGATAGGTTGCGGCTGCAGGATGTGCATTGGGCTCGAGGAGCAACTCCGCGCCGTCGGGTTCTTCGGGTGAGACGACCGTCAGCCACCTGTACTCTCCAGCCGGAATGTCCACCTTCTTGGTGAACCCAAGCACATCCGTGTAGAACTGGAGAGCGCTTTGCTGGTCCTGCACGATCACACTGTTCAATTTGATTTTCACCGCCCTGTCCTTTCCTGAAGCCGCGCAACGGGCAATGGCGCCCGCCCAGGCCCCTTATTCTCGCGAACCCGCCCCCCGTCGAGGGTACACACGCCAGACGTATTGGACAGCCTTTATGGTGCCGTCATCTCCCCGTACACCAAGCAAGGTGAAGAAGTTGACCCGCGGAGTGCTAGCAGACGGAAATGGCCGGTGCCCCACAGGGTCCGCAACCCTATAGGTGTCGGGGCCTACTCTCTCCAAGGGATGTTCCTGGGCACCTCGGGCGATCCACAATCGCCCATCCCGCACGGTGATGTCGTAGCCCGACTGCCCCATGCCGTAAGAACCGACCCACGCGTCCAAGTCTTCGTCCGCAGCCAGTCCATGATCCGGCGTAGGCAGCTGGTACGGCGTGACGTTGAGGAGAAGCCGTATGGCCTCTCGCTTGGCACCATCCAGATAAGCGCTCGTACGATTCGTCAGCACGACCATTGCGAATTGCTGCTCCGGAACCGCTACGAGTTCTGCGCCAAATCCCGCTAGCACACCCTGGTGGCCGATGAATCGTTGTCCTTGCCACGTCCAAGAGAACATGCCGTAGCCGTACTCGGCACTGCCCCAGCCAAAGTCAGTCGCGGGTACCGAGGTTTCCAGCAGAGTCGATAGGACTGACTGAGAAATGACCTGTCGCCCGTTGACACGCCCCCCGTTCACGAGGGCTGTGGCAAACAAGGCCATCTCTTCAGGGGAACTGATGAGCGTTCCCGCGGGTGCAGCGTAGGGCAACGTGATGTAGCGGGTCAGGAGTTCGGCGCCCTCTGCACCAGGATAGTGACCCAGCGCCAGTGGGCGAGTCATGGCAGTCAGTGGGTCAAATGTGGATCGCGTCATGCCGATAGGGCCGAGCACCCGGTCTGTGACCACCTCCGAGAACGAGAGACCTTGTGCGGCAGCTACGGCGCAGCCCGCGAGGGAGTACCCCGCGTTTGCGTATGACCACACTCCATCTACGCCATGAAAAGCATTCGAGTCAGCAAGCGAACCACAGAACCGGGAAAGCTCTGCGTCATCGACAATCCCCCGCCGTCCTCCCACGTCGCGCAGCCCCGCTGTGTGTGATAGCAGTTCGTGAAGCGACTTCGACCCCACCCGTGGCGGAAGATCGGGAAGGTAGTGGCGGATCGGAACGCTGAGGTCGAGGAGGCCGTCCTCAACCAGTGCCAGCACGGTGGCCGCCGTGAACATCTTTGTCACCGATGCAAGGCGGAACATGGTGCGAGGCGTCACGGGCTGGCCGGTTTCGGTGCTCGTCACACCATAGGCCTGTGCAAAAACGACGTCAGTCCCCTTGATAACTACGACCGCAGCACCTGGCACATCGCCCCTTATCATCTCCTGACGAATCACACTGTCGAGTGATGCAAACCTGTCGCCTACACCCGTTTGGCTTCTCACCGAAACCGGCAGAGCGATTAAGCACGCCACGGCGAAAGAACACACCCGCACCCCTAGGCGTGACAAAATCGATGCGAAGTGTTGGGTTCTCATATCAACCCGAGGGGAAATCCAATTCAAATTCGTTTGCAGCGTAAGCCCTCGACAAGACTGGTTGCGTGTGAGGCAACCTCTGAACGGCTAACCGCTCAGGCGAGCAAGCCGGGCTGAACTTTCGGCAACGCCCTCTGGTACATCGACCGCCGCGTACAGATCCCTTGCCTCCTCCCACAGCCGTCTCGCATCTTCCAAATCTCCCGCTTCGTCTTTGAGTATGGCGAGCGGCCGAATCGCATTGGCGAGATCGAGCGAGCGAGTGTGCTCGTGGCTACGATAGAGCGCGAGGGCCTCGATATAGCACGGCTCGGCGAGTTCCACGCGACCCGCGTCCTGGTGTATGTCACCAAGATGGCGAATCGTGTGTGCCAGTGTGAGAGTGTCGCCTTCTTCTCGGCAGATGGCGACGGCCTCGTCGTACAGCGGCCGCGCTGCATCACCACGCCCGAGGTCTCGCTCGATCTGGCCAAGTGCTTTGAGTGCCTGCACCAGTTCGCGTTTCATGCCCGCATCGCGGCAGAGCGCTATCGCCTCGACCAGATCGCCATGCGCATCGGCCAAGCGATGCTCCCGTCGCGCGCGCTCCGCGTCCGTAATGAGCCTGATGGCTTTGTCTGACATCGTGCGCTCACGCCGTGCGAGTCACAGTTCTTTCCTAAAGCAGCGTATTCTCCCGACCTCCAGGAAGCCCAGTGCCTTGTGAGCCGCAGCGCTCATTTCGTTAGCCAGGGCGGCGTCCGACCCAAACTCGGTACACTCCTGGGCACGGGCCCACTGTTCCGCGGCAGCAACGAGCGCGCGACCCACCCCCTGCTTGCGCGCTTCCGGCACGACATACCACCCCTCCAGGTACGCCACGCGATTCGTGCGACAGCCCTCTGCGTAGGGGCGAATGGAGAGTTCGACGAACCCTACCGGCCCCCGGTCGCCATCCTCCGCGACAAGGACGGCAAGCGGCTCCGCCGTTCGGCCATCGAGGAAGGCGGCGATGTCCTGGGCGTGTTCGGCTTTTGATCCATCCGGCCACAACGCATGGCGCAGGCGGAGCCATGCGGCTGCGTCGCCGGGGCCAACAGGGCGCACGTTCATGTTGGATGCTGTAGTACGACTCCGTGCTTCGTTGATGAGTCACTTCCCTCTCCGGACACAAGATGCTCGCGTTGACTCGGTCTCCGCCAGGGCATCGAATCAAAATGGCCGAATGGCTCACGAGAGCATATCTCCAATCAATACAATGAGTTACACGCCTAGCCGTTATGGGAAATAGGGACAATATAATTACTCTTGACAAAAACAATTTTCCATATCACTTTCGTTCCTTCAGCACCAGGGAGTTACCCCGATGGCCGCCTCAGCAGCCGTGCATGTGATCCAGGATGTCGATAGCGCCTCAGCGATGCTGCATCCGCTGCGACTCAAGATTCTCGAGGAACTCCGCGAGCCAGACTCTGCGGCTGGCTTAGCTCGGCGCTTGGGTTTGCCCCGCCAGCAGCTCAACTACCACGTCCGCCAACTGGAGGGCGACGGACTCGTGGAGGCGGTCGGAGAGCGAAAGAAGAGGAACTGCACCGAGCGCCTGGTTCGGGCGGTGGCGCGCTCATACCTCATCAGCCCGGAGACACTCGGACAGCTAGCCCTAGAGCCCAAGCGGGTGCAGGACCATGCCTCGAGCGCGTACCTAGTGGCCGTTGCAGCCCAGACCATTCGTGAGGTCGCGGCGCAGCGGGATCGCGCGCACCGGACCAATAAGCGCCTGCCGACACTCACGCTTCAAGCCGATGTCCGTTTTGCCACTCCTGAGAGGCAGCACGCGTTCGCGAAGGAGCTGGCGCAGACGGTCGCGGAAGTGGTCGCCAAATACCACGATGAAGAGACTCCCGGCGGCCGCCGCTTCCGGTTGACCGTTGGGGCATATCCGGCTCCACCGGAATCGGATCACAACACCGAACCGCGGGAGGAAGAGTCATGAGTAAGCAGCGAACCGAGAGCGACGTTCAACAGGAGCAGGGCCGATCGGTCGAGAAGACAATCGAAATCGACGCTCCAGTGGACGCCGTGTGGGCTGCGATCACCGACGCCACGGAGCTCGCACGTTGGTTTCCCCTCCAGGCTCGCACAACGCCGGGGCCCGGCGGTTCAATCTGGCTGTCCTGGGACGGCTTCCACGAAAACGACCACCGAATTGATGTCTGGGAGCCCGAGCGGCACCTTCGGATGGCCGGCTTTCCGCTCGAGCTTGCGACGGACTACTACCTCCAGGGTAGGGGAGGCAGCACGGTACTTCGGGTAGTGACCTCGGGTTTCGGCCCCGAGGAGAGCTGGGACGAGATGGTTGAAGGTGTTCGTTGTGGCTGGGATTTCGAGTTGCGCTCACTGCGACACTACCTCGAACATCACCGCGGGTTGGACCGTGTCGTGGCATACGCACGGGCCCACTATGACGACAGTCATGAAAACCTTTGGCCCAGGCTGACGGGGCAGGGAGGGTGGTTCGGTGGACCTACTGAACCTAAGGTCGGCGAACGCTATGACGTGACCACCGCGACGGGGGATGACCTCGCCGGAACCCTGCTGGTGTGGGACCCACCGCGACAGCTCGTGGCGACGGTCGACAACATGAACAACGCGCTGATTCGCGTGGAGCTGTTCGGCGAAGGTGATGCCGCGACGGCGACCATCTGGCTGTCGACGTACGGCGTGCCATCGGAAGCTGTCGCATCACTGGAGCTTAAGTGGCGGGAGTTTATGAAAGATCGTCTCTCGACCTGAGAGACACAAGCACGACGGCCGCGCTCTCTTCCACCTTGACGGTCGCTTGCTGATCTGCCCGTGTTGGCCCGACGTTGACGATGGCCACGGGGCGTCCATCTTTCGCGGCGCGTAGGGCGAAACGGTATCCCGAGAAGACGGCCAACGACGATCCCACGACGAGAAGCGCTTCTCCTTCTTTGTAGAGCGCCCAGGCATCATCGACTCGCCGCTTCGGAACGGTTTCGCCGAACAACACGACATCGGGCTTGAGCACACCGCCGCACGCCTGGCAGGCCGGCACCCGGAACGACTGGAGTTGCTCGTCGGTCACCTCAGCATCACCATCGGGGGCTGTTGTTGCGTTCCATCCTGTGAATTCCGAATTGTGTGCAAGCAGCCGCTCCTGAAATCCGGTCCTCGCTTCGCTTCGGTTGCAACCCATGCAGCGAAGCCGTCCCAGTGACCCGTGTAGCTCCACAACGGTTTGGCTGTCTGCTCGGTGGTGCAAGCCGTCGACGTTCTGCGTGATGATGCCGGTCACCGCGCCCGCACGCTCGAGCCGTGCCAGGGCGACATGCGCCTCGTTGGGTTGGGCGCCGGAGACATGTGGCCAGCCCACCATACTGCGAGCCCAGTATTGCTTTCGCACGGCAGCGTCGGACATGAAAGCTTGATACTGGATCGTGCGGCTGCGCCGCTTTGAGGCGAGGCCCCCATAATCGGGGATGCCTGATTCGGTGGAGCAACCGGCGCCAGTGAGAACCACCACCTTCCGTCCTCGAAGGAGGTCGACAAGCGCGTCGAACTGAGGGATCGTAGCCCTCGCTGCGCTGGCGGTGTTCAGGCTCAGATCATCTGTTCGGTGCAGGAATACGTTACGGTCACGCCACACACGCCCCTCAAGGATCTAGACGACTTTCCAGTTGTCTCCCCTGGCCGACCTAGAGTGAGAGTTACTGTTGCATCCGAGCTCGAAAGGTGCGCCGCCGAGCTAGTCAGCGCACTAATTTCCCCTCACCCGCAGCAAGACCCTGACCTCTTGCCTGCCGAACCAATCGCGCGTCAGCACAAGGGAGTCCCCGCGGAACTCGCCACTCTCGTCAGCACGGCCGTCCGGTACTTGGCAGAAGCTGCTGACCGGATCACAGAAATGAGACACTACGATCCGATCATCTGAGCCGAGGTCGTAGCCAGCCCGGGCAGACAGTGTATCAACGGCTTCAACACCCTGGGAAACTGATAGCAGAGCCGTCCTTATCGTCACACTGTCGCTACGGTCGAACGCCCATGCCTCTGCGAGCAGCTCGCTGAAGTTATCCGGATCGATTTCTGAGATGATGCCAGCACCAACGTTATTAAGGCTGGCCAGAAGAGCAAGCGTGGTCCACTGGAACTACTGATCACCATCTCCTCCTTCGTAGCTGACAACCCAAGATTGGGCCGGCAAAACCTACGGGCCGACGGCCCAGATCTGTACACCCTCCCTCTCAACACCAAATGCCAATAGGAAGCCGTCGGGTGAGAAAGCAACCGAGAAAACGTCGCTCGCGTTGGCTAACACTTTCAGGGCCTCTCCGGTTTCCAGGTTCCATAGCCGAAGTGTCCCATCATGAGCAGCAGATGCCAACAGTGAGCCGTCCGGAGAGAACGCCAGCTGATAGGGCGCACTAGCATGTCCTGTCAGTGTCCTCACGACCTGCTTGGTGGCCATGTCCAGGAATTCCAGGTCATTCCGGGTACTTGCTATCACCAGGTATCTGCCATCCGGAGTAAAGATGGCATCATGGTAGTCGATGCGTTCTTGCACGTGACTGAAAGTGGAGGTCTCCTGCCAGGTGGTCGTGTTCCAGGTTGACATTAGATTTCGGGGCCGTTCATAACCTGCCAGCAGCGTTTCTCCATCGGGGGAGAAGACCAGGGCCGAGATATACTCGCGATCGCTGGGCAAGTCGGCCACTTGCCGCCCCGTTGCGAGATCGAGGACGATGATGTTGCCCCTCACTCCGCCAAATGCCAAATACCTCCCATCAGGAGAGACGGCGGTATTGTACACCCGGGCTCCATACGAGGTGGAAAACAGCTCATTCCCATCCCAGTCCCGCCCTGTGACGTCGCCCTCCGGATTGGTGGTAACGATGGTTCTTCCATCGGGAGAAAGCACCAGCGTGCCGTAGAAGTGGATCTGTGCTTCATCGTCCGCTTGGAGATTGCCCTCTGCTGCCTGATAGGAGTGCCTGTCCCACGTTCCTCGCTCCCACACGATCACTTCTCGATTCCTGTCGGCCGTGATCATGTAGCGATTATCAGGTGAGAATGCCACCGCATTGACGAACGACGAGGGCAGATCGAAGGCAGCGATCCTCTCGAGGCGTGCGGCATTCTCCGTGGAAATGACCTCGCCGCCTGTCACGCCGGAGGCGCAGCTTGCGATCATCGTCATGATCGCGGTCGAAGTGAATGCATTGAGAATATGTCTAAACACTGCAACGATCCTCTCTGTCATTTTCCTAGGTGCGCCGCCTCCGAGTTCGCACATCAGCTGCGGGCGACTGCTCCTGAAACGAGAGCACCGCAAGCTGCTTGGGCTTGTTACGCGGCACCGAGGAGTCAAGGTCGGTGCAAAAGCCAAATAGCCTCCGTCGTGTGCTTATTGAGAAAAGTATACTCGGCCTCCTGCGACGATAGGAACTGCTTCAGCTGCTCACGATGCTGCGTGTGAGTGTGACAGAGCCTCTGGACGCTTCTGCGAAGGCTTTCGAGATCACGAAGACTCTGCTCGGCGAATTCTTCGCTGGAGATGAGAATCTCGCGCACC
>JBDHDY010000220.1:0-5632 GCA_039591275.1 Gemmatimonadota bacterium
CGCCTTGCCTACGAGGGCTTCGGCCAGACCTTCGGCATTGAATTTCTTGGGCACCAGGTCCGCATGAACATGGTAGCGGGTCAGTCGCTCTGCCGTACCGGAGCCCACGGCAGCGAGCTTCACCTGTCCCAGCGCCCGCACGTCGCCGCCACAGTCGAACAGCCGCCGCACCAGGTAATCGACTCCGTTGCCGCTGGTGAACACCAGCCAGTCATACTGATCGAGTCTATCCAGCGCGGCATCGACCGGGGCCCAGTCCGGAGGGTCGGTGATGCGAACGGCTGGTTGCGTGATGACGTCAGCCCCCAGCACGGCGAGGCGGTCGCGAAGCTTCTGGGCGGTCCCCGGTGACCCGGCGACCAGCACGCGGGTGCCGAACAACGGCCGCTCGGCAAACCAGGAGAGCTGCGGCGCGTGGTCGACTACCTTGCCCACAACGATGATCGCCGGCGGACGAAGTCCTTCCCTCCCTACGACCTCCGCCACAGTAGCTAACGTGCAGCGAACAGTCTGCTGCTGCGCCCGGCTACACCAACGAACGATCGCCACGGGCGTCTGGGGGGACTTGCCGCGGTCGATCAGTGCCCTGCTCCACTGTGCGGCCTGTCGCACGCCCATGTAGAAGACGAGCGTACCGGGGAACCGCGCCAACGCGCCATAATCCAAGTGCGATTCCGCCTTATCGTCGCGCTCCCGTCCGGCGATCAACGCGACGGCAGACGCGTCGTCGTGATGCGTGATGGGGATTTCACAAAAGGAAGCAACGGCAAGACCAGCGGTGACGCCGGGGACTATCTCGTACGGTATCCCGGCCTCACGCAACGCATCGGTTTCGTCACCACCCCTGCCGAAGACCATGGGATCGCCGCCTTTGAGCCGCACCACGGTCTTGCCTCTCTGAGCTGCCGCGAGCATTCGATCCACAATCTGCTCGGGGGAGAGTTTACGTCCACTGCTGTGATGGCCCAGGCACACCAATTCGGCGGAGGGCGACGCGTACTCCAACGCGGCAGGGTTGGCGAGATAGTCGTACAACACTACATCTGCCTGCTGGATACACTCTACGGCACGCACCGTGATCAAGCCGCGATCGCCGGGGCCCGCGCCAACCAGATAGACTGGTCCTGGGACAGTGCTCGGCGTGTTGGTCATGTAGTCAACAGACTCCCACAGGAGAGTACCACCTGCCAGTAAAGTATCTCCGTGAAGACTTTATGAGATTTTTTTCACGTTTTGGGATTTTGGCGGATGCGAGTGCGAATCCCTTTAGGTTTCGGCCGACTGGACCGCAATCTCGCGGAGGAGCTTTTGGAACAGGGGATGCTGGCCCACCGGCGGCAGGAGCTCAATGTCGACGTCCCCGTAGGCGTGGCGAACTTCGTCGACCAAGGGTCGAATATTGCGGTCGACGTGCCCTTCGCTGGTGAGGAACAGCGGCAACACACTAAGCCTCTTGATTCCCTTCCGAACCGCGTCCGACGCCACGTCCATGAGCGTCGGGGGGTCGCCCTCCATGTAGCACAGCCGCACCCTGTCCTTCCCGAGATCAACCTGCAGCGATTCGGTCAGTTTTTCGACCGAGGCTCGCCAATGGCGACTGGGACTTCCGTGAGCAATGAGTATCAGCATCGATGGTACGTGGCTGAGGAGTTGCAACGACCCTTTCGGCCGAGCGAGGCTCATCACCGGCGCTGGATGCGGCTCGCAGCCGTCAATTACGCTCGAACGTTGAGACCGAGCAAGAAGCCTCGCAAGACCTTGACGGAGATTTTCCCGAAGCTAACATGAGCAAAAGGCCTCAAATCGTGAAAGTAGTCTCAGAAGGCTTTCCCCGAGTTCCGCCGTCGCTGGGAGGAGGACAGTTGCCGCGGCTCAGAAGACTGGTCCTCGAGCGATTGATGCGGTATTACCGTTTTTTGTCCGACTCGACGGCCAAGAAACCCATGCAGACCGTCACGAGTGCTCAGATCTCGGAGGCGCTGGACGTCGACCCGACGCAGGTCCGCAAGGATTTTGGCGCCGTCGGCCTCCTTGGAATCGGCCGCGTGGGATTCGACGTCTGCGAGGTGTGCCGCGCGGTGCGGGTCGCCCTCGGCTTTGACCAGGAATACGAGGCCGTGTTGGTCGGGGCGGGACACTTGGGTGGAGCGCTCTTGGCCTATGATGGCTTTGCCCCATACGGATTACGTATCGTGGCGGCGTTCGACAATGACGAGCGGAAGATCGGGAGCAGAATGGCAGGCACTACCGTCAAGCCCATGAAGGGAATGACGGCCTTCATTAAGAGGCGCAAAATACGCGTCGCCATCCTCACCACACCGGCCGAGATATCTCAGCAACTGACGGATCGCCTGGTCGCGGCTGGGGTGAAGGCGATCTGGAACTTCTCGCCCAGCCACCCAACAGCCCCACATGATGTGTTGGTGCGGGACGAGCACATCTCCAGAGGCTTGTCGCAAATCGCCTACCATCTCAAGCAGTAAGACCGCCCGCCGTTGGAGACATTGCGACTGCATATCTCCACCCCGTTAGCCTATAAAACCCCTTTCGTTCCGCCATACCGAAGTCGGTTTATCAGTTCTTCTCGCAGCTCTTAACAAGATTCTCATGGATCCTTCACGACGCCTTCACCCTGCGAGAATAGCCCGTGAAACGTGAAACGTGAAAGAAATCACATAACTCGTATTTAATCGTGAAAAAGATCGCAGAAAGCCTTGACACCCTGTTTTCCGGCGATAATATGCAGGTGCCCACCTAATCGTGAAAAAAATCTCGCAAGGCGCTGGCGCGCGCAATTCGCACCCGTCTAATCGTGTAGCAAATCTCCCAACGCCTTGCCTGAGCTTTTCAGCGGCGAGCGATACCGGATCTCCGGGAACTGGAGTGCAACCGGTGCGCAGACCCGATTTCAAACAGGAGAGTTACGAGAGGGATGTGGAACGCGCCGCAATCACCAGAAGAACCTAGATCTGCGAATCCCACGGGTTGTCGGGAGAAGCGCGGTGTGTGGTTGAGTGTCCGTGGCGAGGTGCCTCTGGCCAGAGGATGCCGGTGCGACCGGGCCATGACCGGCCCGGTCAGGGCAGCCGGCTTCCCGGCGCCCCGCTCATGGGAAGTGAGTTTCTTGGAAATGCCCTATCTGATCAGAAGGGAGAATGGCCATGCCAAGTTTCGTGATTCCGGACAAATGTGACGGCTGCAAGGCGCTAGACAAGACAGCTTGCCAGCACATCTGTCCGAACGACCTCATGGTCTTGGACAAGCAGACCATGAAAGCCTACAACCAAGATCCATGGATGTGCTGGGAGTGCTACAGCTGCGTCAAGATCTGTCCGACGCAGGCGATCGAAGTGCGCGGTTACGCCGATTTCGTCCCGATGGGCGCTAGCGTGACGGCAATGCGCAGCACTGAGGACATCATGTGGACCGTTCAGTTCCGCGACAAGGGCGTCAAGCCGAAGCGCTTCAAGTTCCCGATCCGCAGAGGTGTCGAGGAAGGCAAGGCGCAGCCGTTCGATCACTATCCCACTGCTGACGACGACCTGAAGAGCCCCACGCTGATGTGCGAGCCGACAGGCCTGAACAGGGAGCAGGGTTCGGTCAAGTTGGACAAGGTCCTGACACTCTAGTCAGGCGGGATTGGTGGGGCTGTGATTTCGTCAGCGGAGGAAACTTGAAGCTTCAAGGAGATATACGACAATGGCGGATTTCGAAACCGTAACGGTCGAGACGGACCTGCTGATCTGCGGCGGCGGGATGGCCGCCTGCGGAGCGGCCGTGGAGGCTGCGTACTGGGCCAAGCAGCACGGGCTGAAGGTCACACTCGTCGACAAGGCGGCCATGGACCGCTCTGGCGCAGTGGCGATGGGGCTTTCGGCCATTAACCAGTACGTCGACCTGAACAGCGGCAACAACACACTGAAGGATTACGTGGACTACGTCCGCAACGACCTCATGGGCATCACCCGCGAAGACTTGGTGGCCAGCATCGCGCGGCATGTCGACTCGACGGTGCATCTGTTCGAGAAGTGGGGCCTGCCGATCTGGAAGGACCAGGAAGGCAAATACGTCCATGAAGGCCGTTGGCAGTTGATGATCAACGGTGAGTCGTACAAGATCGTCGTGGCGGAGGCCGCCAAGAACGCCCTGGCGGAGGCGAACGGGGAATACTTCGAGCGCATCTTCATCACTCACCCACTGATGGAAGCTGGCAAGTGCGTCGGCGCCATTGGGTTCAGTGTCAGAGAAAACAAGATCTACGTGTTCAAGGCAAAAGCGACGCTGGTCGCCATGGGCGGCGCGGTGCACGTGTTCAAGCCGCGTTCGACCGGTGAGGGCTTCGGCCGCTCCTGGTACCCGCCGTTCAACTCGGGTGCGAGCGCCTTCTTCACGATTTACGGCGGCGCCGAGATGACGTGCCAGGAAGTCCGGTTCATCCCAGTGCGGTTCAAGGATGCGTACGGACCCGTGGGTGCATGGTTCCTGCTGTTCAAGGCGGTCGCCACCAACGCGCAGGGCGAGAACTACATGCAGACTCGCAGGCCGGAATTGGACAACTGGGCACCTTATGGCAAGGTCAAGCCCGTCCCGGCGAATCTGCGAAACTACCTGATGCTGTTGGATGTGGAAGAGGGCAAGAGCCCAATCTTCATGCAGACCGCCGACGCGATCAAGGCGATCGCGGATAAGGCACCCGATGAAAAGGCTGCGAAGAAGAAGCTCAAGGAGCTCGAGGCGGAGGCGTGGGAGGACTTCCTGGATATGACCATTTCCCAGGCCATCCTGTGGGCCGCGACGAATGTAGAGCCCGATAAGGTGCCTTCCGAGATCATGGCGTGTGACCCGTACTTCATCGGCTCGCACTCGGGCGCGTCTGGTGCGTGGGTCTCCGGTCCGGAGGACCTCCAGACCGACAAAACCAAGTCCGATTACTTCTGGGGCTACCCGCACATGACGACGGTCGACGGCATGTTCGCCGCGGGCGACGCTTCCGGGGCCTCGAGCCACAAGTTCTCATCCGGATCGCACACTGAAGGGCGTATCGCTGCCAAGGCGGCCATCTCTTACGTCGTTGATCACAACAGCACGCCCAAAGTGGACCAAGCGCAGATCGACGCGTTGACAAAGACGATCTTGCAGCCGCTCGACACCTTTGAGCAGCACAAGGGCGCAACGACCGATCCGGACATCAACCCCAACTACATCCGTCCCAAACAGCACATGTACCGTCTGCAAAAGATCATGGACGAGTATGCGGGTGGTGTCTCGAGCCAGTTCAAGACCAGCGACAAGCTCCTCGAGAAGGGACTGGAGCTGCTGGGCTACCTCAAGGAAGACTCCTCACAGCTCGCGGCGGAAAACCTGCACGAGTTGATGCGGGCCTGGGAGAACATCCACCGCAGCTACCAGGCGGATGCTCACATGCGTTCCATCCTCTTCCGCGAGGAGACGCGTTGGCCGGGTTACTACTTCCGAGCCGACAAGCCGAAGATGGACGACGACTGGCTTGCCTTCTGCAACTGCGTCTACGACAAGGACAAAGACGAGTGGAAGATGATGAAGAAGCCCGTCAAGTACATCACAGCGTGAGGGCTTACGAGTTAGCGGGATCTTCGGGCGCCGCCTCGCGGCG
>JBDHDY010000220.1:5638-9950 GCA_039591275.1 Gemmatimonadota bacterium
GATCGCCCTCATCCGCAAAGCCGGCCTTGTTGATGACGACTGCGGCCGGGAGAGGGACCAATCGTAGAGCAACCCGAAGGACCGCTAATCGACCGAGGAACCCGATGCCCGATATCCCTCAAACCTGCCAGCACTGTGGATCCCGTCTCAGGAAATGGCGTGTACCGGAAGGGGCAACCTGGACCGAGGAGTTCCTCTTAGTCTGCTTCAACGACGACTGCTCGTATTACAAAGAGGGATGGGAGTGGATGAAGGCACAGTACAACCAGCGGGCGTCGTACCGATTCATGGTGAATCCCACTACTGGCGTCCCATCAATGATTCCGGTCTGGTCCGATTCCGCGACACGGGAGATGATCGTGGAGGATGACGAAGGAGAGGACGAATGAGCGACGAGAAGCGCACTCACACTCCCATGGACCCGCAGGAACAATTTCAGGAAAAGATCGTGGCGGATTCGCCTCGGCTCTGTCCGGATGACACCTTCGCGTTCAAGTGTCATCCAGGGGTCTCGTGTTTCAATCAGTGCTGCAGCGACGTAAATGTTTTTCTGTCTCCGTACGACGTGCTGCGTATGGCGAAACGTCTCGGTATGACATCAAGTGAGTTCCTCGAAAAGTACACACTCCTGCCCATCCACAAGGACATGAAGATCCCCATCGTCTTGCTGCGCATGAACGCCGACGAGCACAAAACCTGTTCGTTTCTAACAGATGGTGGGTGCAGCATCTACGACGATCGGCCGTGGCCCTGCCGCATGTATCCCTTGGGGCTCGCCGCCCAGAAGGACACGCCGGACGGTTGGCGCGGTGATCGCTTCTATTTCCTGCTCAAGGAAGACATGTGCAAGGGACACAACGAACCGCAGGAATGGACGGTTCGGCAGTGGCTCGACGACCAAGGGATCGACGAGTACGACCTATGGGGAGAGGCATTCAAGGAACTAACGCTCCATGAGTATTTCGAGAATGGAGGCACTCTCTCTCCTGAGAAAATGCACATGCTGTACACTGCGTGCTACGACTTGGACAAGTTCCGAGAGTTCGTGTTCAACAGCACGCTGCTGCAACGGTTTGAAGTGGACGAAGATTTCATCGAAGAAATGCGCTACAGCGACGAGACGCTGCTGCGTTTCGCATTCCTGTGGCTGCGGTTCAGCCTCTTCGGCGAACGGACGGTAAAGGTCAAAGCGGACGTCATCGAGGCGTTCAAAGGAAAACTCGACAAAAAAGACATGTTTGAAGAGGAGCCAAGCGAGACCGCTAAAGAGGGAACACGATGAGCGGAAACGGCAAGCGGGGGAGTGTTCTCGTCATCGGCGGCGGGATCAGCGGAATGACCGCCGCGATCGAAGCGTCGGAGGCGGGCTGTGAGGTCGTGCTGGTCGAGAAGAATCCGTATTTGGGCGGCCGCGTTGCCCAAATGAACCAGTACTTCCCTAAGCTCTGTCCACCGTCGTGTGGCCTTGAGATCAACCTTCGGCGAATCAGAACGAGCCCGCGCATTCAATGTCTGACGTACTCCGAGGTCGAAAAGGTAGCGGGGGAGCCAGGACGCTACGCGGTGACCATTCGGCGACAGCCCCGCCGTGTGAACGAGAAATGCACGGCGTGCGGCGCATGTGTGGAGGCCTGTCCTGTTGAACGCTCTGACCTATTCAACTGCGGCATGAGTATGACTAAGGCCATCTACTTGCCTTTTGAGACTGCCTACCCGACGCAGTTCGTGATCGATGACAACGTGTGTCCGGGAACCTCCTGCGGCAAGTGCGTGCCGGCCTGCCCATACGAGGCCATTGACCTGGAGATGCAGCCCGAGACGGTCGAGGTCGAGGTGCAGGCAGTGATTTGGGCCACCGGCTGGGATCCCTTTGACGCGGCAAAGATCGAGGACCTCGGTTTCGGCAAGTACCGGAACGTGATCACCAATCTCATGATGGAGCGCCTCGCATCGGGCAACGGGCCCACCGGAGGGAAGATCCAAAGACCTTCGGACGGGGAGGGGCTCAAGCGTGTCGCGTTCGTGCAGTGCGCTGGGTCGCGCGATGACAATTACCTCAAGCACTGCTCCGGGGTGTGCTGTCTCGGATCGCTCAAACAGGTCCGGTACATCCGCGAGCAGTACCCTGATGCGCAGATCTCTGTCTTCTATATCGACATCCGCGCACCTGGCCGGCTGGAGGACTTCTTCGCGGCAACTCAGAAAGACGAGAAGCTCAGCCTAGTCAAGGGCAAGGTGGCCAAGATCACCGAAGACGCCACCAGCGGAAACCTCCAGATCGAGGCCGAGGACACGCTTTCCGGCGAACGAGTGAAACAGGAAGTCGATCTCGTGGTGCTGGCAACCGGGTTGGTGCCGGCTGATGGACGTGAGGGACAAGTCGAAGGTGGTTTACTGACTGACGAGCATGGTTTCCTTACGGGTGAGCAGTCGCGGGCCGGCCTGCTGGCCGCCGGATGTGCAAAACGCCCAACCGATGTAGCCACATGTGTGCGCGACGCTACCGGCGTCGCTATGCAGGCTTTGCACTGCTGCGTGGAGTAGATGACGTGGAAAAGAAAGTAGCCGTGTACATCTGCCAGGGTTGTGACATCAGTGATTCGCTGGATGTCGCTGCCCTGAGCAAGGTCGCCAGCGATGAGTGCGAGGCTTACCTCTGTCGCGACCACGAGTGTCTTTGCGGCGCGGGGGGGCACGAACTCATCAGGCAAGACATCCAAGAGGGTGCCAATGCCATAGTCGTTGCCGGATGTTCGCCCAGATTCATGACCGACGCCTTCACTCTCGATGGAGTTTTGACCGAGAGAGTAAACCTCCGCGAGCATGTCGTGTGGAGCCACGAGCCCAACGACGAGGACACCCAAATGCTCGCCGAGGATTATCTCCGCATGGGCATCGCCCGGGCGAAGAAGGCGGAGATCCCGGAACCCTTCGAAGAGCAGATCGACAAGACGATTCTGGTGGTGGGAGGTGGCGTGACTGGCATGGGCGCAGCTCTCGATGCCGCTAGTGCCGGCCACGATGCCGTGCTCGTGGAGAAGGAGACACAGCTCGGTGGCTGGTCGCGCAAGTTCGCCCGGACATTTCCGCATCGCCCACCGTATCGGGACCCCGAACCGATTCCCATCAAGGAGCGCATCGCTGAGGTCGAAGGCAACGACCGGATCACGATTCACACCGGCGCTGCCATCGAACGGATTACCGGCCAGCCCGGCCAGTTTGACGTATCGATCAAGTCCAACGGGACGTCCACACAATGCCGTGTCGGTGCCATCATTCAGGCCACGGGTTGGAAACCCTACGACGCTTCTCGTCTCGGCCATCTCGGGTACGGTCGCTGCCCCAACGTGATCACCAACGTGCAGATGGAAGAGCTGATCGCATCTGGCCAAATCACAAGGCCCAGCGACGGCAAACTGGCTCGTCGTATCGCGTTCATTCAGTGCGCGGGCTCGCGCGACGAGCAGCACCTGCCGTACTGCTCGGGGGTCTGTTGTCGCGTGACGATCAAGCAGGCCTTGCTGGCCCGAGAATTCAATGGCGATACCGAGGCCTATGTGCTGTACAAAGACATTCGCACGCCGGGCCAGTACGAAGACTTCTACCGCCGCGCCCAGGAAGACGCCGCGATCTTCTTCACCAAGGCAGAGGTGGTCGGCGTCGAGGAGACGGGTGATCATGACCTGCAGGTGCAGGCCGAGGATACCCTGTTGGGGAACAAAGTCCTTATCGAGGCGGATCTCGTCGTCCTGGCCACCGGGATGGTGCCGATGGCGGCCGACGGTGAGGGTCTCCGGCGGTATGAGGACGCTAAAGCCATCATCGCCAAGGGCGAAGAAGGCGCCCAGCTCGAAGCGGCGAAAAAGACGGTTGAGGAACTCGGACATCTCGAGGGAACCGCCATCTTGAACCTGGATTACAGGCAGGGCCCAGACCTGCCGGTGCTGAGACATGACTTCCCCGACTCGCACTTCATCTGCTTCCCTTACGAGACGCGGCGCACCGGCATCTACGCGGCCGGATGCGTACGGGCACCGAACGATTCACAAGCGTGCCGGGAGGACGGCGCTGGCGCAGCTCTGAAGGCGATCCAGAGTGTGGAGCTACTCAGTCGCGGTGCGGCGGTTCACCCACGCTGGGGGGATCTTTCATACCCCGACTTCTTCCTGCAGCGCTGTACCCAATGCAAGCGCTGCACGGAGGAATGTCCATTTGGGACGTTGAACGAGGACGTCAAGGGCACCCCCCAACCCAACCCCACACGCTGCCGTCGCTGCGGCATCTGCATGGGTGCGTGCCCTGAACGAATCAT
>JBDHDY010000221.1:0-6989 GCA_039591275.1 Gemmatimonadota bacterium
AGCGTTTGGTGATTCTCAACGGCCACGGCGGCAACGACTTTCGCTGGATGATTCGTGAGTTGCAGCCTCCTGCAGAACTCTTCATGTGCGTGGTGAACTGGTATCACTACGTCTTGCCAGATGAGTTCTTTGACGAGCCCGGCGACCATGCGGGCGAAATGGAGACGAGTATCATGCTTCACGTGGCGCCGCAGCTCGTTGCACCGCTGGGTGAAGCAGGCGCCGGCTCTGCCAAACAATTCAAGGTTAAGTCACTGCGCGAGGGCCAAGCGTGGGCGCCTCGACAATGGAGTCAGGTTACTTCGGACACGGGGGTGGGGAACCCGGCTGCTGCAACGTCGGACAAGGGAGCACGGTACTTTAGCGAGCTCACGCGCCAGCTTGGGGGGTTCTTCTGCGAACTGGCTGCTGCCGACCCAAACGACCTGTACCAGTGATGTCGCTCAGAGCGCTGTCTCACAGTACGGTCCACAGGAACAGAAGAGGGCACTATCATGGATGAGGCCGAGCTCGAGACCCTCGAAGCGCTCGACGCCGCAGTTTTGGCTGAAGCAACGATGGTGCGAATTGATGAGATAGTCACCCGGGTGGAACAAGCGCTGGGCCAACGGCCTGATGAACCCTTGGCCTGGGAGCCTATACCGCTCGAGTTTTACAGTTCTCCACTACCCCCTGAGATCCGCTCGAGCTGGGTCTTCGTACTTCGTGCCAACACCAACACCGGTGCAGAGAGACATCCAAACAGCCATCAGCGCATGATGTCATATCGAGGATCGGGAGATTTCCAGACGAAAGAAGACGGGCCTTGGAGATCTCACCTTCTCATCGATGAAGAATCGGCCCTGCTCGAAAAGCGGTGGATCTCCATCCCGCCCAACGTGTGGCACCGGGGTGTAGTGCCTAAGGAAAATTGGGTTGTAGTGTCCTTTCACACCGTCCCCGATGATGAGTTGATAGAGGAGCGCCCTGAAGCCGAGGGAGCGGATACGACTCGTCGAAGAAAGTATGTCAGCGATTAAGGACGTTTTCCGTTAGACAGATACTCAACCCATCGAAATGCGGAGGCAAGCATGGGCGTAGTGGAATCCCGTACCCTTCACCACACCTGCTTCGTGGTGCACGACGTGGAGAAAGCGGCGAAGGCGCTTGCGGACACCCTCTCCATCAAGCCGTGGAGCGTGTGGACGATCGAGCCCGAAGCCACCACAGTACATGGGCGTGAAGTGCCCTTTTCCTTTCGAGCAGCAATCGCTCCGGTTGGAGATTCGAACTACGAGTTGATTGCACCTCACTCGGGTGAGAGCGTCTACGTCGAGCACCTGAAGTCAAAGGGCGAGGGCTTTCATCACACCTGCATTGCCTACAGTAGTCTCGAGGCCATCCGTGAGGCCCGTGACGACCTCGTGAAACAAGGACGGCAGATGATCCAGAGCGGCAGCCTCGGGGAACTTGGCGAGTTCTATTACTTCGACATAGGCGAAATCGGAGCCGTTACCGAGTTGCTGTACCTGAAAGAGCTTCCACCTCCAGAGAAGACCATTGAATAGGTGGACCCTGCGCCAGATGACTACCCGCCGCTGGCAGACTGCGGCCGCTAACGGGGTGGCATGATCTTTTCGCGGACACGACGGATTGCAAGGGCCCACGCGCGGTTGCTCACCGAGCTCGACGCCACATGCGCGCTCGCAAGCGATCCAGCCAAAGCCGCACGCAGCGCGGACGACGTGTCCGCTTGGACCGTGCAACAGCACCTGGAGCACTTACTGCTCGCCGACAAGGCTATAGTGGGAGGGCTTGTTGATGCAGTGGAGGGCCGTGCCCAACCAGCTGGGACAGGCAGACCGACGTGGGCAGGCTACCTCGTGTTGTGGCGACGGTTTATCCCGAGGGGGAGAGGACGTTCGCCTGAGATTGCTATTCCCAAAGGTCTTGAGCTCAATGAGGTTGCCGCAGGCTTGAATGACGTGACAGGCACGTTCGAGACTCTCGAGAAAATGCTCCCAGCGCTGGCAGCCGCGAGGTTCACACGACCACACCCGGTGCTTGGTCACTTCACTCCGCTACAGTGGGTAGAGTTCACTCACATCCACCACGTGCACCACGGCAAGATCATCGACGATATTCTTGCCGACGAGAACACGTGATCCCACGCGAGGATTCCCTTGGACACCTCAGTCGGTCAAAGCTGTTGCTTTCGAGCCTGTGAAGCGGCCGGACCGGCTGCGTTAGCGCTCGAAGTGCATCCGCCGCCCGACGCCGAGCCCGTGAAGATCTGGGCCCACGAAACCTGTTTCGACCAATTGCGGCACGCTTCTGTTGAGCACGACGATCCCAAGCACCACGGGCGCATTCCCCCAAAGGCACGCTGCGCCTTTTGCGGTGAGCCGCTTCCAATCATTGGCCTCCACCCCTTCGTTTTCGACGTTGGAGCCTTTACTCCCCCGCACCGTTTCTGGGCCCACAGCAATTGCATGTTGGAATGTGTGGTTCCCACCGTGGCAGAGCAGCTCACGGACGCTGGCCAATCACCGGATTAGACGAAGAGACTGATCCTCCGCGCTGCGGGCTAGCCGGACCGTCGGAAACCTGCGACCTTATGGAACATGAACGCCGATTGCAGGTAGTCGTAGCGCACACCGCCCTTCACGCAGGTCGGCTGGCTGTGTGGCGCCGGGCCCTTGGCAAGCAATCGATGGCGGTATTTGTTTAGCGAGCGTGATCTCATGAATGACACAAGGACGTATACGTTCGATTGGCGCCGCCGGGAGCATGCTCACGTAACGAGTCTTCTAGTGCGTGAGCAGTTCAGCTCGGGTATCTGGCGAGTGGTCAAGTGGGCCGTGATCGCCGTCCTTCTTGTTGCCGCAACGGTGGCGATCGGCAGTGCTCTCCTGGGCGATTTGGCCAGTGCGATGCTCCTTGCCCCCTGGTTGATCGTAGCCGGTGCGCTTGTTCTCGCATTCGGCAGATTGACGGGCGGAATCCACACATGGCGGGTCGCGCGGCATGATCCCAATGTCGCGCACCCGCTGACTCACACCCTGGACGAGTCCAGGCTTCACATCTCGATGCACACCGCAAGCTTCGATCTCAAATGGAGCGGCCTCCACCACGTTCGCGAGACTCCTGATCTGTTCATGTTCTATTACAATAAGCGGGTGGCGTACTATCTGCCGAAACGGGCTTTGAGCGGCCCTGAGGAGATAGAGGCCCTTGGAGCGTGGATTCGCACGCAGCTTCCGGCTGCCGTGATGTATGTGAAGTCCTAGGCGGTCGGCCGCCAAGGCAATATCGGGAGCCCACTACGACGGTGCAAACGGCAGCCACAATCGTTCCGATGGACGAGTCATGATGCGTCTGGCGTTCTGGGCAATTGTGATTGCGGCGATTCTGGTGGCTGTGGATGGCGTGCTCCTGTTGCTGGAGCGGCACGGATGGATCAACTATCGGCGGCGGGGCTTGAGCCGGCCCGGCACCGCGTACCACGCCTTGCTCCTGGAGTCCATCTTCAATCCGGGTGCCGAAAACATCGTTGAAGTCAAATACACCGAAGAACGACAGCATGACGACAGCGGCGAACCACCGGGGCCGCAGAACGGCGATGAGGAGGAGACCGACTAACCTGAGATGACTCGGGAAGAAGCCGAAGCGCTGCGAAACAGCGACCAATATTGGAAGCTAGGCATCGTCTACGCATGTCGTACGGATCCGCGCGTCATTGTGCGGAATCGCTTTTTCATAGGCTGGACGTGGAATTTTGGCCACCGTTGGGTCTTCCCCACCCTCGGGGGCTTCATACTCATGGTTCTGGGCCCAGCCGCGTGGCTCCTGCACCACGGCGTAACAGACCCACGGACCTTGGTCGCTGTAGGCATTGCCAGTGTTCTCGTGCTGGTGGGTATTGCTCAATACGTTGCCTCGGGGCCTCGATGACTGCTTGCTCAAAGTGGAGAGGGGATCAGCTCATGCTGAGGTTTCCATTAGTGGTGTTGACAGCTCTGCTCGCTTGCACCGCTGCGGCTCGAGCGCAGGACTCGCCGTATGTAACCCACCAGGAAAGAGCAATCAAGGCACTCTCCGAGGAGGAGACCCAGGGCTATCTGGCAGGGGAAGGCATGGGCTTTGCCCTCGCGGCGGAGTTGAATGCCTACCCCGGTCCCCGCCACGTGCTGCAGCTGGCCGACAGTCTCATCCTGGACCCGGTTCGCCTCGACGCGGTTCGCGAGATCTTCCAGAGGATGCAACAAAGGGCGGCGCGATTGGGAAAGGAAATTGTAGGTCTCGAGGCCAGCCTGGATTCGTCTTTTGCAGAGCGCCGGATCACGTCGCGTGAGCTCGGGACGGTGCTGACAGAACTAGGGGCACTACGAGGTGAACTTCGCTACGCGCATCTCGCTGCACACTTGGAAGTGGCAGCATTGATGTCGGAACATGAGATTCACGAATACCAGAGGCTAAGAGGGTACGCGGAGGGTCACGGGGCAATGCATCGGCCCGAAGGCTCACACGAGTAGCACCGGGGCCCGAAGAACACGTTCATGAAACCTGCAGCCTACGATCGGGTGTCGGCCTTCGTGCTGGCCGTCGTGTTCGGCTTCAGCGCGGGAGTGGCCGTCTCATCGTGGGAATGGTTTCCTACTGACGATTGGGGCGACATCGCATCAATTTCTCCGACTGTCGTCAATTATGTCGCTCTCGTCCTCCCGTGGTTGACGTTGCTGGCGTATCTGATCGCGCGCCGCCGTTGGATCGGAAACCGAATAGCGACTGACGACTGAACGCCTCAGAGCACCTCTAGTTTGAACGAACGGCAAACGTCTTGTTCACGATGCGCCATTCACCGGCAATCTTGTAGAGGACGAGAAAATCGACATAGCTCCCTCCCGAGCGGGAGATGTCGAGCTTTGCCACCGCTACCTTTCGGTCAACGACGTCCAGGGCGAGCACATCCCACTCCAGACCATAGTGCGGCTGGGGCCTCCTCCTCTCGAGTACGTCGTCAAATGTCATCGACCGCAGCTCCTCTTCGCCCGACTCGGCTGTCACCCACATGACACTTCCAGCCTCCAGTGAGAGCACGCCGGCCAGCCGCTCCACATCTGCCTCTCGCCATCCGGAAACGTAGTCGGCCAGGACGTGTCGGATCTCCGCCTCGGCCGTAATCTCCTGAGTCAGAGTCGCTTGAGGGTGGATGCCAACCAACAATCCGACGATCAACAGCACGGAGCCCAGTTTCCGAAGCATATGCGTCCTCCTGACTTCGCGAGGCATGTCAAACGGATTCCACCGCGGCACGATCACGTTAGGCGCCCTAATACTCATTTTTCGCATGATAGTTCCAGGAATCGAGGCCGTCGAACAACGGCCTAGCCGTGGAGCTTACTCGTTTCACAGGGTGACCATTCGTCTTCCCTGATCCTTCCACCGAGGCGGCAAGGGACTGTATAATGGCGTGACAATCCCAACAGCTGACGGGCAGGATCGTCACCCTTCTGGAGGAGCCGTGACACTCATACCAGATATGTCTACCACGCCATTCGATAAAGCGAAGGGAGACGCGGGCCGTGCGATAAGGACTATCGGATGGCTTGGCGACACAGTCGGAGAGATGACGGACCGGCGTGGCACGGCACACCATCGCGATGACGGGCAGCTTGGTTACCACGAGTGTGAGATGTGCGGTGAGGGCGGGCCAGAGACGCACGGAGAGTTCTTCATTGACTTAGAGGGCGTCCGTTACATCCTTCCGGACATGGTCCTGCACTACATCACCGACCACGGGTACACTCCCCCCGATGCTTTTCTTTCTGCCGTGAGGGCGCATTGGCGCGAAGAGGGTAGAGAGCTACTAGCGCAGAGCGCAGATGGAGAATCCACCCTGAGTGAAGCAGAGAAGCAGGCCCGCCTCCAAAAGCTATCGGAGGAAGCGAAGAACATCCGCGAGCTTCTGGAGGACTTGCCGCATGACTCCAACGAAGGGGGTGGCACCTAAGGCGTTGCGGCCTTGCATGCCAAGGAGGTCCCTGTGCTTGACCAGCTATTAGAGGCATGGCGCACCAACAACCGCATTAATCTCTTTCTGGTCGATCACATTAGTGCTGCCGGAATGAAATGCTCGCTCTCGAAGCGCGGTGGGCGGGATGTCGCACGCCAATTTGCTCATTTGCACAACGTGCGCGTGTGGCACCTCGAGAAGCGGGCCAAAGATCTTGCGCAAGGGCTTGAGACGTTTGAGACGAAGGTCACCCCCTCGAAAGCCGAACTCAAGAAATCCCTTTCAGCCTCCGCCAGAGCCGTGGAACAGTTTCTCGACGGAGTCCTTTCCGGTGCACCCAAGCGACGCGGGTTCAAGAAAGGCGTGTTCACAACCTTGGCCTACTTCGTTGCGCATGAGAGTCACCACCGAGGTAACATTCTGCTCACACTGAAGCAGTGCGGCCACAACCTGGAAAAGAAAGATCAGTACGCCATCTGGGACTGGGACAGAATCTGAATGAGAGTCCGCCCTAGCAAGCTTGATGAAGGAGCACGATCGTATGGGCCTCGCCGAATTCAAACGTCATCCCCTCCTCTTCGGCCCTTCGCCAATCCACCCGCTGCGGCGCTTGAGCGCACACCTCGGCGGACAGGTCGAGATCTGGGCCAAGCGTGAAGACTGCAATTCAGGACTAGCTTTTGGCGGAAATAAAGTCCGCAAGCTCGAGTACCTCGCTGCGGATGCCCTGGCCAAAGGGTGCGATACGTTGGTCTCGATCGGTGGCGTGCAATCGAACCACACTCGGCAGGTTGCCGCGGTGGCCGCCTACCTCGGCATGAAGGCCGTCACTGTTCAGGAGGCCTGGGTAGACTGGTCCGACACAGTGTACGACAAGGTCGGCAACATCCAACTGTCGCGCATCCTCGGCGCCGATGTCCGGCTCGATCCCGCGGGGTTCGACATCGGCATACGGAGCAGCTGGGAGAAGGCCATCGCCTCCGTCGAGGAGGCG
>JBDHDY010000222.1:0-5598 GCA_039591275.1 Gemmatimonadota bacterium
CTTCTTGGCCATCAGAACAGCACCTTCGAAATGAGCCAGCCGAGTGCCCCGCCGATAACGAGGCTCTTGGTGTCGAGATTCTCGACGATGGATGCGATCGATCCGGCCGCGCACGGACCGCCGTGAGCGCACGAGGCGCAGCAGGCCCCCAGGGGGAGCCGCTGCTTCCACGGCGTGGCGTGAGGGTGGCGAACGTAATGAGGTCTCAGCACTCGCGACCTCCTTACATGTTGACGATGCGGTAACCTGGGAGCATGACCTCGAGCGTACCCTCAGTCGGGGGGACGCCGGCGTCGTTGAACAGGATCGCCTGGAACGTGGGGAAAAACTGAATTGTGGTATTGGGTGTAAATAGCGTTGGCACGCTGAGCGGCACCAGGTTGTCCGGGCGCGACAGGAACGCTGCCGTCGGCAGGTTCTGCATGTTGCGCTGCGAGCCGCCGTCTGCGAACTCCCACGAGATGGCGACGATGTCGCTGTCGATGACCTGGTCGGCCAGCGGCCACGCGGCAGCCACGGGGCGCCACAGGCCAAAGTTGGTGGCGTTGGTCGGCAGATTCGGGCGCCATACCGCCATCGGGTAGTGCGTCATCACGAACGGGCCGTCCTGGCTCACCAGGAAGTTGATGGGGGCGCCGCGGTTGCCCTGGTCGGCCGCAACGAAGGTTGCCTGACCGTTGAGGTTGTAGAAGATGCGGCGGCCGGGGATGCTGTCGATCTCTTCCGTGATCGACCGACTGCCGGCCATCAGGTCTTCGATCAACTGCTGCTTGCCGTGCATGGCCTGCAACGCAGACTTGATCTTGCGGATCTCGGCGGCAGCGCCGTCCATGCGTTTGGTGACGTAGTCGAGAATCTGAGACATGTCTCCCTTTCGGGGTTGAGCGCCTTAGCGCCTCTCGGCAAAATTGCCGGTGATGATCGGTTTTGCGAATCGCAAAAAAGAGGAGCGCCGCCCCGACCTTGGCGACGCTCCCCTGTAGACGACGAGGTCGACCTACTGGACGTCGCGGGTCTGCAAACCGTCGATCATGAAAAGAATTACCTTTTCATCATCGGTGGCGCCGGTGTTGAGCAGGGTCAGCGCGTCGGTGGTGCCGACGGTGAAGAACTGCGCTTCCGCAAAGAAGTTCTGGCGGACAGGCACGACGATTGGTCGTGCGAGCTTCAAAATGCTGTCCTGGGACGGCCAGCCATTATTGAAGACGGGGGTGGTGCTGTCGTTTCCGAACAGACCGCCGCCGGCCGGGAAGTACCAGCACGGCGCCTGGAACTGAGGCTTGTCACCCAAAGTGACAGTCCAGTAGAGCTGCGACATCGTGCGCTGGTAGTTCGCACGAGCGTTGGTTCCGTCGAAGTAGAGCCAGCAACGGAACGACAGGATCACATACGTTTGATCGGATGCGAGCTGTCCAGCGACCTGGAGATTTGTGAGGGCGAGGTTGCCGACGTTGGCGTTTCCGAAGAGACGCTGCGTCGGTGCGATTGCTACGGCGGGATCGCCGGTCGTCCGAACAAGACTATCCCAAAACGGCTGATGCCGACGTTCGCGAACACCTGATAGGCGGGGCATGAAATTCTCCTCTGTAAGTTTGGTTTGCGAGTCGCACCGAAACACTCGGGCGACTGCCAGCGGGTGTCGTCCCACTGCGCCTTACGGCGAACAGAAAATGCGAGAGGAGAACAGAAAGAAAGCTGCGAGAGGAAGAAGGGGAACGACGCTAGCTAACAGCCGAGGCGGTCGCCGGCGAAGATACCTTTGTATAGGCGCTGGCCCTTGTCGAACTTGCTGGTCACATCAGGGACCTGCTGGACGAACGAGCGACTGGGGACGGGCGCCACCATGGCGCGCTGCGGCACGCGCTTCAGCATTCCGCTGTTGCGGGGGGTGCCGATGCCGCCACCGATCTGGCTGGAACTCCACGAGTCGGCGCGGGGGCCTTCGGCGCCCAGCTCCTGCTCGAGGCCAAGCTCCTGCTCCAGGCCGAGCTCCTCTTCGAGGCCGAGCGACGTGGAGTAACCCTCGTCGCCGATCTCGACGTAGTCGCCCATTTCCGCGTACGCGCCGTCGTTGCCGATGGCGACATAGTCGGAGATTGCGACGTAGTCAGACAGAGCACGGTCGTAGACCATCTCGTCGGAGCCGAGGCCGATCTGCGCCTTGACTTCCGGGGGCAGGAACGTCTTGAGGATGACGTCGAGGGCGTTGAGGCCCGCGCCGAGCATGATGTCGCCGCGCCACTTCTTCAGCACGCGAACCTTGCGGGTCGCGTAGTTGCCGATGACGATCATGCCGACCGAGGCGATCGGGCCGGCGAGATTGTACCCACCGACCTGAAGGCCAGATAGGCCGGGTACGCGCATGGCGATCTGCTTGGAGATCGTCTTGACGCCGAAGAACGCAACGCCGACGGGCACTGCACGCTTGATGGAATCGATGATGCCACCCTTCATGTTTGCGCGGATGCCTTTGCCGCGGATCTTCCTGCGACGGATGAACGCCTTGGCCCGGGAGCCACCGTACTTGCTTGCTCGGCGGATGCTTCGGTACCCGCGCCGCGTTGCCTTGAGTCCACGCCGTGCTTGGCGCCGCTTGCCGGTCTTGGACAGCTTGCGACCACCGCGAGCTTTCCTGCGGCGAATACCCAACATGGCAGCGCGTCGGCGACTGGCCTTTGTCTGCTTGCGTCGTCGTGCCACTGTTTTTCTCCCTGTTCTGCGCTTGCGTTTGGTGGTGGTTTTGCGTTTGCGCGTGGAAGCCTTGCGCTTGCGCGTGGCGGCTGCCTTCTTGGCGGCCCGGCTGCGCGCGTCGGCCTTGCGCTTGCGCGTGGCGGCTGCCTTCTTGGCGGCTGCCCGGCGCTTGGCCGAGGTGGCTTTCTTCGGAGCTGCCTTACGCTTGCGCGTCGGCGACTTCCTCTTGGCGGCCTTCGCCTTTTTGCGGCGCCACGCGGCCTTGGCCGCTGCGCTTCGCTTCGAGCCCGCCTTCTTCCGCTTGGCGCGCTGCTTCTGTACCGCCTTACGGCCGCCGATCGGGCTTGGCGGCGGGTTGCGACGGCGTCGCTTCTTGGCCGTACGGCGCCGCTTGTTCTTGGAGAGCCGCTTCTTTCTGGCAGCAAGGGCTGCACCGTAGAGTTTTCGTGCCATGGGTTTTCCCTTCGGGGTGGTGCGTTTCTTGGTACGTGCTGGTTTCCGTCGCACCGCTACGGAGGCGCGCGATCGCGAGCGTGAAGGTTTGCGAGTCGAAACCTTTTTGGCTTTCCGTCTCGAAGACGGGTTGACGTAGAGCAGGGGCATCGATCTGGTCGATCGCGAACAGTCTGAATGTGTCGCGCACTACGTGGCCGGAGAGCCCCCGCGTCGTGCTGATGATGATGTTGCCCGGGTTGCATGGTTTCGTCAAGAAGGCTGGGGCCACCTTTATCTAGGGGGGCGCCCTCGGGTTCGGGGCTTCTGGCGCTTCAGAAGCTGCTCAAGCTTCTTGTTGGTCTCCTTGTAGTCCTTGGAGACCGCCTCGATGGCCGTCTTTTGCTCGCCATGAATCTTCTGGTCGGCAAGCTGCCCCGTTCGTAACTCGTTGATCTGCTTCTGGGTGTCAGGATGTGGGTGCGTTTCGTGTTTGTCCATGATCTTGTCGATCTGCTCGGTGGTGGGCCGGGACGAGAACAGCACCGACAGCGCCCACAGCGAGGCTGCCAGCCCCATGGTCATCATGAAGACCAGGCCGGCGATCGCGAGGTAGTTGGGCTTTTTTGGCGCGATCGCATCCTGAACGCCACGAAGTTCGACAGCGAGCTTTTCGTCCTTTTCGCGGAGACCCTCGAACGCCTTGTTGCCAGTGTCTAAGCGGATCCGTGCCTCGGCCATCGCCTTACTCAACTCTCTGACCTCCGCTTGGAGGGCGCGCACATCGTGTTCGTTCGGCATCTCACCGCTTATCCAACGATGCCCTCGGGTCGCACGTCGAGGTCACCGCCCCATACGACTGCCAAGAGCTTTCGCTTGTCCTGTATTAGAAGGAGGGCGCGCCCCCTCACCGACCAGAACCAGACTGACCGTGGAGGGTTGACCTCATACTTTTCGCCGTCGGCATCTTCGTAAATGAGACCGAGCGAACGCTCGCCGATCTGCGTTAGCGTCTCCGTGCTCAGAAGACGCTGCGGCAGCTTGGTCACTCGCCCCGTGCCGCGCTTGGTGACGCCCACGCGAACGCGGGGGTAGGACTCGATCTCATGGTAGTAGCCGTGCGAGCCGTCGTTCCACTTCTTCGACTGGTAGAGGACCTCGGTTGCTTTACCAACCACCTCGACCGTCTTGGGGATCTTGAGACTCGCAGGGAACGCGCCGATGTCGTTCAGATCGAAGTCGTTGAACTTCTCGAAGACCTCGACCGCGGGCTTGAGGTCGCGTGGCAGCCGATCGCTCAACGCGCCTTCTTCGGTTTGAGGATCCAGTAAAGGCCAAACAGGCCACTTGCGATGGTTCCCCACTTTAGAAACGCGGCGAGTCCGCCGAGATCGGGAGGCTTGGGGACGAAGCCACCGAGGAAGTTGGCGGCATGGCCGATAGCAGCCAGGAGGCGAAGAAGTCCGCCGCTGATCTTTAGCACCGCAGGCTGAATCTCCTGCAAGTACATGAGCGACTCATAGGTGCGGCGCGTTTGGAGGAGCAGGGCCAGTACGTCGCGCCTGAAGTTTGGGGCGATGACTGCCTTGAGGTTGTCGGACTGCGCTTTGCGGATCTTGGTGACGTAGGTGCTCAGCGTCTCTTGCGTGGCCTGGAGGCGCCCGGTCGTTGAAGCGATCTGGCCCGAGATGAAGACATGACTCGGGTCGCTCGCGAGCTTGATGGCCAGGTTGACCACCTGGCCGGACAGTGCCATCGAATTGTCGAGGATTGTCCACATGGCTGCGGGTTCGTAGTGCTGCTTGTCCGCCGGCCAGTTTCTCTCCACGGCCGCGATGGCCTCGGAGATCTGACCGCTGACCGTCTGTGCCTCGTCGCCGCTAAGCGCCAGGGCATTGCTGTGATAGGTCATCGTCGCCTCTTTTTGAGGTAGAAGAACGCGCCGATGCCGAGAGCGATCGCCCACAGCGGGATGGCGCCGACGTCGGGGAACGCGCCGAGGGCCCCAGAGTTTCGACTCGCAATCATGCCGCGGGCGAGCTCGCCAGAGCCGACGTACTTGGCGCCGGCGGGCAGGCGTCTTGACGCTTCGTCGATCGTGGCGCCGAGTGGGCTTGAGGCGCGGATCCTTGGGTTGGGAGCAATGACGCCGGCACGAAGCGAACCGGCGGCCTCGTAGTAGTCATAGCCCCGCTTCTGCGGGACCCACACGCTGTAGACGAGTTTTTGCACTACCGTCGCTTTTTGCGGAAGAAGAACCACCAGACGGCGATCGCGCCGCCGACCATGACGGCGTTCTTTTCGTTGTTCGAGAGCTGGATAGCCCCGAGGCCCGAGAGCGCGCGACTTTCGGCCGCCATTCTCGAGGCCATCGGGGAACCGCGCCAGTTGTAGACATAACGCATGGGCAGCTCCTAGCGGTAGCGGGTGACGGTTGTGCGGCTCTTGGGAAGTCGACGCCGGCGTCGAGGCTTC
>JBDHDY010000223.1:0-12365 GCA_039591275.1 Gemmatimonadota bacterium
AGGAAAAACGCGTCGGCTCCCTCTGTAAGGAGGTACACGTTATCCAATCCGAGTCGCACGGCTACATCCAGGGCGGCTTCGGTAATCCTGTCACCCAGTCCCTTCCCCCGACGTTCTGGTGCGACCGCTACGGAACGCAGCAGCGCGTCTTTTCCGTACACCTCGAGCGCCGCACACGCGACGAGGCGGTCGTCGTCTTTTGCCGTGAGAACCAGCGTGTTCACGTGCTCGCCGAGTTTTGCCTCGGGAAGGTCGGACTCCGCCAGGAGCTTGAGGATCGATGGAAAATCGTCTAGTTCCGCAAAAACGATGTTCACCGCCATGCCGTCTTTCCCTCCGATCGAACGGTGTACCCTCCGCGCGACAGCACCATGCAATTGTTGTTGCCGATACCACCTATATTTCACCAAAGACGCAATCACGCAATCGAACGCCCTACTCGACAGTGCAACAGGTGCCGCCCGAGGTATCCACCCGTTCTTCGGCCGTACTCGACAGTGCAACAGGTGCCGCCCGAGGTATCCACCCGTTCTTCGGCCGCTCGCGCGAGGCGGCCGATCAGCTCGATCATAGCGGCGCGCACGTCCGGAGCGAAGTCCGCGATCAGCCGCTTTTCCTGCTGCTGGATCTCCTTGGCTATCCGCTCGTAGAGCTGCCGCCCCTTGCGAGTGACACCCAGTTGCACCGCGCGGGCATCCTCGGCGTGCGGAACCCTGCGGAGCATCCCCTTTCCCTCCAGTGCTCCGACCACGCGGCTCACCGTGCTCTTGTCCAGGTACAAGCGGCTGGCCAGCTGGTTCTGGGTGAGCGGTCCCTCCCGCACCAGAGACTCCAGGGCATAGCACTGGGTCACGGAAATATCGTGGCAGCAGATCCGGTCTCGATCCCGAAATTGGTAGATCCGAAGGAGATCCGAGAGCGCGTCGTAGAGGAGCGCGGCGTCGCGGTCGAGAGTACGATCGGCGGCGACAGATGTGGTACTACCGCTCATAGTGACCCCAGAGCACAGTTAGTTGCTATTACCAACTATATGGTGACGTGGTTCAAAGTCAAGGGTGGCCTGACATTCCCGGGGATGGTCCTTATCATTGAATTGTTCCCCGAACCAAGTGGAAGGCGCGTGAATTTCCTACGACTTGCTCCCGTGTTTCTCAGTGCGCTCCTCCTGGGAGCCCACTTTCTGAGATCAGGCAGCCTCACCCTGACGTTGGTCAGTCTCGCTTTTCCGGCAATGTTGCTTTTTCCCCGGCCATGGGCGGCCCGAGTGGCTCAGCTCGTGCTCGTCTTAGGGGGTATGGAGTGGATCAGGACTCTGGTACAACTCACCGTTCTACGGGATCGAGTGGGAGAACCATGGCTTCGCATGGCACTGATTCTCGGAGCTGTCGCCCTGCTGACCATCTGTTCGGCCTTGGTTTTTCGCCTTCGAGCCCTCAGGGCCAGGTACTCGCTGTAGCTTTGTCGTCCGTCTCTGTCAGAAGGCTTGGTGTTCCGTGCGTGTGATGATCTCGTCCTGCAGCGCCTTACCCAGATCACAGAAGTAGTCGCTGTACCCCGCCACACGCACGATGAGGTCTCGATATTTCTCCGGGTGCTCCTGCGCCGCCCGCAGTGTGGCCGCATCTATCACGTTGAACTGGACATGATGTCCATCCATCCTGAAGTAGGACCGTACGAGCTGAACGAATTTGTTGAGCTCCTCCTCATGGTCCAACAGGCCGGGCGCTAGCTTTTGGTTCAGTAGGGTTCCGCCGGTCCGCGCGTGATCCATCTTAGCCACCGAGTTGAAGACCGCTGTCGGTCCACAGCGGTCGGCTCCCTGAACGGGCGACACACCCTCAGAGAGGGGCTCACCGGCGTTCCTGCCGTCGGCTGTGGCCTGGACCACGGAACCGAAGTAGATGTGGCACGTAGTAGGAAGGAGATTGATGTGATAGGTACCGCCCTTGGTGTTTTTGCGCCCATCCACCGTTGCGAAGTACACCTCGAATAGCTCCCGCATGATGCGGTCCGCGTAGTCGTCATCGTTGCCGTATTTCGGTGTTCGCTCCTGGAGCAGGAGTTGCGTCTCTTCATGATCCTTGAAGTTCGCCTTCAATGCGCCGAGGAGTTCATCCAGGGACAGCGTTTGTTCATCGAATACGTGATACTTGATCGCCGTAACTACATCCGTGAGGGTCCCTAAACCGACTCCCTGAATGTAGGAGGTATTGTAGCGAGCACCTCCATCGTGGTAGTCCTTGCCGTTCGTAATACAGTCGTCGATGAGCAACGATAGAAACGGCGTGGGGATGTGATGTGCCCAGAGCCGTTCAATGACGTTGTTGCCGCGAACCTTGATATCTACAAAGTGCCGGAGCTGCCGCTGATAGGCTGCCATGAGATCTTCGAACGTCTTGAACGTTCTCGGGTCGCCTGTATCGGCGCCGATGTGCTTGCCCGTTCTGGGATCACTACCACCGTTCATAGTGATCTCAAACACCTTCGGCATGTTGAAGTATCCGGTGAGGTTGTAGTTCTCCTTTCCAAAGGCCCCGACCTCAACGCAGCCGGAGGAGCCTCCGCTTCTCGCGTCCTCGACTGTCTTTCCCTGTCTGATCAGCTCCTGCACGATAACGTCGGTGTTGAAGATGGACGGCTGGCCAAAGCCGGTCCGAATGATCTTGGCCGCCCTCTTGAGGAGCCGATCCGGATTCTTTTTGCTGAGCTGCACAGACGAACTCGGCTGGACGAGACGCATCTCCTCGATAACATCCAGCAAGAGGTACGTCACCTCGTTCACCGCGTCCGAGCCTTCCCGCGTCACACCGCCCAGGTTGATCTGGGCAAAATCGGTGTATGTGCTGCTTTCTTCTGCAGTCACACCAACCTTGGGCGGAGCTGGGTGATTATTGAATTTGACCCAAAAGCATTGGAGGAGCTCTCGTGCCGCCTCTCTCGTGAGCGTCGCCTCCTCTACTCCCTTCCGGTAAAACGGGTCAAGGTGTTGATCCAAGTGCCCTGGGTTAAAGGAATCCCACGTGTTGAGCTCCGTTATCACGCCGACGTGTACGAACCAGTAGTATTGCAGGGCCTCCCAGAAATCTCGCGGCGGATTGGCGGGAACGTGATCGCAGACCTGAGCGATCCGCTCCAACTCCCGCTTGCGCTCCGGATCGGCCTGGCTGGCGGCGAGCTCCCGCGCCAGTGAGGCGTAGCGCCCGGCCAGATGGATCAGCGCGTCTGCGCATATGTTCATCGCATCGAGCTGCTCCTTCTTCTCGTAGGCGCGGGGATCGTTCAGGTAATCCAAGCTCTCCATGCTCCGCTCGATATCCCATTTGAAGTCGAGGAAGCCTTTGGTGTAGATCTTGTCGTCCAACACTGTGTGCCCGGGCGCCCGCTGCTCCATGAACTCGGTGAAGACACCCGCCTCATAGGCATCTCTCCACGCTGGGGGCATCTCATTGAAGATCATTTCACGAAGCGATCTGGTCTTCCAGAAGGGAATGAGACGATCTCGAAATGTCTGGCGGACATCGTCGCTTACCGCGAACGATACTTTTTCTCGTGAATCGAGGATGTCGAGATCCACGAGGCTGTGGCAGCATATCTCTGGAAAAGTCGACGCGGCCTTAGGGGCAGGACCCCGCTCGCCCACGATCAATTCGCCGTCGCCAATGAAGATGTGCTTCTGCTCGAGCAGGTGCCGAAACGCCTTAGCCCGCCGTACGACCGCTGAGGTGGCTCCTACGTCTTGCTCGTAGAACTCGGTTATGAGCAGCGCTCGCTCTGCCGAGATGGTGGCAGGCGCATTCACGCTCTGCTCCCGCAAGCATTTCACTCTATTGCTCAGTGACATACGCTTCGCCTTTTACGGTAACGTCAAGCCCAACGCTCTCGAGCGCGCTAACTGCCGCCGCTAGCCCGCCTTCCGTGGGTGCTGCCACCTCCGGGAGTCGGTAGGTGCGACCGAGCCTCGTGTACTTGTCAATGCCGATTCGGTGGTAAGGTAAAATATCGATGGTATGTGCGGTCGGCAGCGAGGAAACGAACTTCCCCATCGCCCCAATATTCGGTTCGTCATCGTTGACCCCCGGAAGAAGGGGAAAACGGATCATTACTCGGGCCCCTTGTCCCGAAAGCCAACGCAGGTTCTTCAAGATGGACTCATTGGCGACACCGGTAAACGCTTCGTGTCGCCGGCTGTCCATCAACTTGAGGTCGTAGAGGAACAGATCGACCATGTCGCAAATTGCTGAGAGGACGCCGTCCGGTCCGTAACCCGATGTATCTACGACCGTGGCAATCTCACGGCGACGGCATTCGCGCAGGAGAGCCGTGAGGAACTCGGGTTGGAACAGAGGTTCACCACCTGAGAAGGTGACGCCTCCTCCACTTTCGTCGTAATAGACGGTGTCTCGCTCTACCTCCTCCAAGACCTCGTCAACAGTCACGTCCCTACCCGCCAGCTCGATCGCACCGGGGAGACACCGCTCAGCGCAAGTACCACAGAGATCGCACACCGCCCGGTCGATCTGGACCGCTTCGGAGTTCGGCGAGATCGCATGCAGTTTGCAGATCTCCAGACAATCACCACACAGAGTACAGCGGTCGGATTTCAGCAGGACGTCTTTGTCACGGCTTTGCCCCTCGGGGTTGTGACACACCAAGCAGCCCAGCGGACATCCCTTGAAGAACACAGTCGTGCGGACCCCGGGACCGTCGTGGATGGCAAAGCGCTTGATGTCGAAGATCGTACCGCTGGTCAAGAATGGCGTTACAGCCACTGAGGCGGTTCTGCAGAGGCTTACCCACAGCCCACAAGACTGCGTGTGATGATAGGGGAGCGATGTACTCGAAATTCCTACGAGGATCCTTAGGTGTCGTTTGCCCGCCCCAGCTTCCAGCTTCCAGCTGTGATCAGCCCAATCCCGAAGCCCCAAGCCCCACTGCCCCTTCTGCCCCTTCTGCCCCTCACTCACACCCTACACCCGTCACCCCAAACCCTGGCGGACGGGCGGGGTGGGGTGGCCTACTCCCTCCGCAACGCCTCCGTCGGGTCCACCTTGAGCGCTCGCCGCGCCGGCACGTACGATCCCAACAGTCCAACCGATACGAGTACCGCGGCAACGACCGCGAATGTCACCGGATCCGTCGGCGCCACGCCCACGAGGAAGCTCGATATCACCCGTGTCAAACCCACTGCGCCGGCGATGCCAAGGACGACGCCGAGCACGGTCAACACGAAACCCTGGCCTACCACGAGTCGCATGATACTAGAATTCGCGGCGCCGAACGCAATCCGGATTCCGATCTCGCGAGTCCGCTGGCTCACCGAGTAGGAGATCACGCCGTACAGCCCCACCGCAGCGAGAATAACGGCGACTCCCGCAAAGATCGCAATGAGAAGAAGCGCAAACCGGTTGGGGGCCAGAGCCTTCCCGACCAGTTCCTCTATGGTCCTCACCCGAGCAAGCGTCGCGTTGGGATCTAGGCGTCGAAGCGTTGCCCGTATGGAGGGTGCGATACTCGCTGCGTTCACGGATGTGCGAATCGCCGCGTAACGTTGCATGCCCGGCCAGCCTCGAAACTCCGGGAAGAAAACTGTCTCGTTATAATCTTCATTCACGTTGGCGTGACGTTGGTGCTCGACGACACCGATCACCCGAGACCAATCACCATTCCGCCCTAGCGCTCCGGTCCAGATACGTTTCCCAATGGGATCTTCTCCTGGCCAGGCCATCGCAGCCACCTTCTCATCAACGATAGCCACCTCCCAATCCTCGTTCTCAGTGAAGAACCGTCCCGCTAGGAGACGCGTGCCCATTGCTTCGAAGTACCCGGCACTCACGAACCTAAGCGCTCCCTCTTCTTCCGTGTCACCACGAGCCTGGGTTTCCTCGGTCGCCCAAGGACCACCGTACAGACCGCCGCCGAGGGGGATTCGGTTTGCGTACCCGAACGCCTCGACACCCGGCAACGCCGATACTTCTTCCTCAAACTGTCGGAAGAACAGCACCGCCTCTTCACGGTCCTCGGCACGCCCAGATTCCGACAAGGAAGCCGTGATAATGTGATCGGTGTCGAACCCGGGCCTGATCTTGCGAAGCTCCACAAAGCTTCGGAGTAGCAGACCGGTACCGATCAGCAACACCAACGACAGTGCCACTTCAGAGACAATCAACGCACGGCTGATCCGTTGGTGGCCACGGTCGTGGGATGTACCCCGATCCGTGAGTGAGGTCATGAGATTTGCGCGGCTCGTACGCACAGCCGGTACGAGACCGAACAGCACCGCCGCAAGCAGAGAGCCGGCCAACGCGAAGATCAGCACGGATCCATCGAGGCTCACGGTCTCCAGCCGGGGCAGGTTGGCCGGCCGTACGGCTCGGAGCAGGCTGATCCCTGCAGACGCGAGTCCCACGCCCGCGGCACCGCCCAACAGCCCAAGGAGCGTGCTCTCGACGAGAAGCTGCCGCGCGAGTTGGCCTCGGCCACCACCCAACGCCGACCGCACCGCCATCTCCTGCGATCGTCCCTGGGCGCGAACGAGGAGCAGGTTGGCCACGTTGAAGCAGGCGATGAGCAACACGAACGTCACCGCACCCATGAGGACGAGCAACAACGGCCGGGCCCGCCGCACGATATCGTCGTGGATCGACACCACGTGGAGCCGAAAACCCACGTGGGCATTGTCCTGAGCAACTTCCAGGATTCGTTGCGCAATGGTGTTCATTTCCGCCTGTGCCTGCTCGACCGTCGCTTCCGGCTTCAATCGTCCAATGATGCGTAACCACGCATTGATGCGATCGTCATTCGCAAGCCAATCTTGCCGCATGAGGCGCCAGATGTCGTTGGTTTCCCGGACGCTGCGAAGCATCGTCACGTTGGGATTGACGCCGGCGGGAAGCACCCCTACCACAACGTGCGGTTGGCCACCAATCATGATCCGCCTGCCGAGAACGTCTGGATCCGAACCATAGCGACGTCGCCAGAGCCCATTGCTCAAAACGACCGCGTCCTCCTCTTCTTCAGTGTAGGTCCGTCCCAGCGCCGGCGTGATACCGATGAGCGAGAAATAGTTCGCTGTCGCCCATATCACGGTGACTTCTTCCGGCTCGCCGTCATCGCCCGTCAAGCTCGTGGGAATGCTGTAGCGAGCCGAGAAATCCGTGATCGTGGTGGACTGCTCGCGGATGTCCCGAAAGTCTCCCGGCGCGACGGGAAGCTGACTGTAGTTCTCGTCCTCACCCCATACTGCAACGACCTCTCGAGGGTTCTCGAAGTCGAGCGGCGTGAGCAACACGTTGTGCACCACGCTGAAGATTGCGGTGTTCGCTCCGATCCCGAGCGCGAGCGTGACAACTGCCACGATCGTGAACGTAGGAGCGCGACGCAGGCTTCGCAGGGCGATGCGGACATCCCGGAGCAGTAAACCCATGTTCCATTCCTTTTTCTGTTGAGACTGCTTCGATCGGCGGCGGCGGGGTCGTTTTGTTCGCACCCGCCACGCGGCACGCAGCATTGCGGCGCATTCGCGTGTCCAGAACCCCACTGCCGAGGACCCAGACTGCTGCAGCATGGCGCTATGCCGGCCGGTGACCGTGGAGAGCATCTCCTCTTCGTATTCGTCCCGAAATGCAGCGGGGAACAAACGGAGCAACAACCGGCAAACGCGGAGCCCAAAGGCCGGATTCATGTCAGACGGCCCGGGCTATGTCGCCTACGAGGTTCTTTTCCTGTGCGAGACCCACGAGTCGCGCCAGGCGCTCCGACTCGGCCTTGAGAACCCGCTTGCCGAGCGGGGTGAGTTGGTAGTACCTCCGCCGGCTGTCCTCCGCGGCCATCTCGGCCGGAACAGAGGCCGCGTCGATTAGGCCGTCTTCCCTGAGCCGCTTGATCGCGGTGTACAGGGTCCCGGTCTCCAGGTCTATGGCGCCGCCGGTGCGCTCGTGGATCTCCTTGATGATCCCGTAGCCGTGCAGCTTGGTCCCTGCCAGGACCAGAAGGACGTGGTAGGTGAGGTGGGTGAGGGGCAGCAGCGATTCAACCTGCCGGTCTTCCATCTCGTCTCCTGTATGGCGTGTCAGTTTCAGTAGTCCATCACTATATGGATGGTCCACATAGTTAACCCGCCGAGGGGAAGAAGGTTCCGGGCAGGGCTCTCTGCCTCCTGCGCATCGAGAAGACGCAAAACTTAAATACTAACAATGCTAGTTATTGGATCCAAGGGCCATGACTGCCTTGGGACCGGTCGACCTTGGTCCGCCTCCAGGGCTCGATCGGCGACGGCACTATTGACTCCGTACCTACGTACAGACCTTATCATTGCATCCGCACCAAGAGTGGACGGCATGACCACCATCGGACAGGTCGCCAGGCAAGCGGGCGTGGGCGTCGAGACCGTTCGGTTCTACGAGCGGAAGGGGCTCATTACCCAGCCCAGAAGCCCGAGAGGGGGCTACAGGCATTACTCGGACGATGTCGTCGCCCGGATTCGCTTCATCCGTCACGCGAAGGACTTGGGTTTCACGTTGAGCGAGATCGGCGAGCTCCTCTCGCTCCGCGCTCACCCACGATCGAGCTGCGTCGCTGTGAAGGTGCGGGCTGAGGAGAAGGTCGCTGATATCGACGAACGCGTCCGGAGATTGAGACGGATTCGCAAGACGCTCGTGAAGCTGGCGGAAGCATGTGACAAGCGAGAGACATCCGCCGAGTGTCCCATCCTGGAAGCCCTGGAGTAGCACCTACTGACATGGCGAACGACTCGAACCGGTCCAGCACGATCACCTGCCCGTTCTGTGAACACGCGCAGACGGAAGAGATGCCCGTGGACTCGTGCGTGTTCTTCTACCGCTGCACCGGGTGTGGAGTGATGCTCAAGCCCAACCCGGGAGACTGCTGCGTGTTTTGCTCGTTTGGATCGGCGGAGTGCTGCCCACCCAAGATGAAGGGTTGCTGATGCCAACGTACCCGCCATGGAGGCAACATGTCCACGCACCCACAGTGGTCCACGACCACACGCTTTGAGGGACAGGGATCGCTCAAGAAACCCGGTCCCATGGGCCGAATCGTCCGATTGGGGCTCGGAGTCTTCCTTCTATCCTGGCTCTACTCGCTGCTGACTCAAGGCGGCGCGCTGCTTGGGGCCACGGCCCCCCGCAATCCATCCTTCTGGCTCGCGACTCTGTTCGCGCTCCACGTCACACCGTACGTCGTCAACCTCGGTTTCACTGTGAGCTGGAAGCGCTGGCCACAGGTGATCATCGTCGTGGCTGCGGCGATTGCAGTCGCGCTCGACCTGGTGCTATACGGTAGCTGGTGGGGACCACCCCTCGGCGGCTTTCTCTTGACGTGGCTGATCTACTTCAGCGCCCATCTGGGATTGTCGTTCATACTATCCAGCATAATCGCCACGCCTGGGTGCGAGATGCGTGCGATACCCCACTTGTGGACGCTGCTCACCGGCCGAGCAACGCAAGAGCATTATTGTCCCGGCCCGCTGGACCGCATCGATACATGGGAACGCAGGGGGCGGGCCGCGTGACCGAGAAAGCTATGGCACCTGGCCAGAGCGGATTTCTGGAAGCACTGCTGAACGATCTCGTCGCCCTTCGCCCATCGAGTGACCGTGCGGACCAGGAGTTTGCGCTACATTTGTTCCGACTCCTAGGCCGGGGCAAGCCAGTCCGTCGTGAGGAGCTCGCGGCATCGTTGGAGCGTTCTTCAGCTGACGTGTGGCAGACGGTCACATCGTGGTCCCATCTCATACAGCTCGACGATGACCGACGCATGGTCTCGTTTGGTGGGTTGACCCTCGAACCGACGCGCCACGCCATGTCCATCGACGGCAACACGCTCTATGCCTGGTGTGCGTGGGATACTCTGTTTATTCCGGAGATCCTCGGCAAGACTGTAGATGTGACGTCAACCTGCCCGCAGACAGGAGAACTCGTTTCCCTAACGGTCTCGCCAACTCGAGTACAGGCAGACAAACCCGGTATCGTCCTCACGCTGCCAAATCCCGGACTGACTGCCATGGAGGCGAACGCGCGCGCGAGTTTCTGTGAAGAGGTGTTCTTCTTCGAATCTTCGAGCGCAGGCAAGGCTTGGATACAGGACCGCTCGAACATAACTCTCGTGAGTCTGGAAGATGGGTTCGAGCTCGGTAAGCGGAAGAATGCGGTGCAGTTCGGCAAGGTAAGAAGTGAGCGGTGAGCGGGCCCAGATATACGCAGATGAACGCAAGAGCCGCCCCCAGCCGCCGCTTCTTTTATTTCACCCCACTCCACACCATCGGCGGAGGCCGAGTCCCGCCGGGGGCGGGCCGGGAACCATATCACGCGTCAATCTGCGTGAATCTGTGGCTCCCATTGGTGCGGGGCGGCGGGGCCCTCTAACCTCTCACAGCTCAACCATACACCCCTTCCTCTCAACCAGCCTTAGCGTCTAGCAAACTCCGCTTCCATCAGCACCCATGTGTACGGATCGAGCACCACATCCACCGGCTCGCGCTCGATAGACACGCCGCTGACCTCGAGCACCTCGATCAGTGGGCGCGTCCCTTCGTCATGGTAAATCCCGAGCTGGACGGGCATCTGAAAGCCTGTACCGTCGTTCTGCACCTGCGTGAGCTCGACCTCGAGCCTCGCCGCCCGCGCGTCGTACCGCCATCCGCCCGCGAGCTTGAGAAAGCCGCCCTCGTACAGCCACTGTTCGAAGAACCGCGACAACTCTCTCCCCGATGCCTCCTCCATGGCGCGGCGGAAGTCGGCGGTGGTGGCGTTGCCGTCTCGATACAGCCGGTAGTACTCGCGGACCCCCTTCCAGAACGCATCGTCCCCTATCAAGCCACGCAACATGTGTAGCGTCCACCCTCCCTTCTGATACGTTTGCGAGCTGGTCACCCGGCTCATGTCCGTCAGGTTGTCGTGGACGATCCGGTAGTCAGGATCACGTTCGTAAAACGCGAGGACCCGTTGACGACTGGATTTGAGACCTTCGACGAACTCGTCCCGGCCATACGCGTGCTCGATGAAGAGCAACGTGAAATAGGTAGCAAACCCCTCGCTCAGCCACACGTCGTCCCAGTCGTACTCGGTGACCGAGTTGCCGAACCATTGGTGCGCGACCTCGTGAATGATGACATTCCGCCAGCGCCTGTCCCGCCTCCCCGTGACCGACGCGTCTCCATAAAAGATGGCCGTCGCCCCTTCCATGCCGCCGCGGACACTGTTCGACTGCACGTTGGCCAGCTTCTCGTACGCAAACGGTCCGATCATGTCTCCGTAGAACTGGAGGACATGCTTCGTCGGCACAGCGAAGTCATGGAAACCGGCCTCTCGATCCTGCGGATACACCCAGGTCTGGATCGATTTTCCCCGGTACTCACCGACGTACTGCACCGCAAAGCGCGCCACGCCGAGGACGTAGAGCCACGACGCGATCGGAACGGATTGCTTCCAGTGCGTCAGGCGCACGCCGTCCGGCAAGTCTGTTTCTTCCATCTTTAGGCCGTTGGAGATCACCTGGTAATGATTGGGAGCGATTACTATGAACTCGCACGTCGCCTTGTCGTACGGGTGGTCGACCGTGGGTAACCAGTGGCGCGCTTTGTTCGGCCAATTATCGCTGAAGAACGTGCGGTCCCCGTGCTTGTTGTTGCCAATGATCAGACCGGTGGCTGGGACACCACGATAGGTGATCGTGAACCGGGCACGCTGCCCTGCGGCCGACGGAGCCTGCAGGGAGATGCGAAGCCTGTCGTTCTGGTGTTGGAAATCCAACGGACCCGTCTCCGAGACCACCCCCACCACAGTCATCCCACGACCGTCCCTCTGCGGCGACTCATTGATCAGGTCGAGAGTGATCTCCGTAATGCCGTCGACCCGGAACCGGGCATCCACGGTGGCCTCACCCAGAATTCCGTCGGTGGCGTCGCTCAGCGTTAGTCGAAAGATGTAGTTCAGGACATCGATGTTGGGATTCTTGGGATAGTCATCGCGAAGGGGTGTCGCCCAGGACACCCCCATCACCGATACCACACCAAGGAGAAAGGTGTTGATCATGGCTCACCGCTCCTCGAGCTCACGCTCCCACGCCGTGAAAGCCACCTCGTAGTACCGCGGATTGAACATCGTCCACTCACCGAGTGACTCGGGGAGACGGTACGACTTTGCCGCCTCTGCGGCTGGAGTCCCGCCTTCGATGGCCCGCCGCGCCGCCGCCCCAACGTCATCAATCACTTGGATGTAGCGCTGCAAGTCCTGTGGACTCGCGAGTGGGCCGTGTCCCGGTACGTAGATAGTCTCGCGATTTCGCTCGAGGGCACGCACGTCCCGGGAGAGTTTCGATGGAATGGCATCCCGGTAGTTCGGAAACAT